>CAJOEQ010000303.1 GCA_905233515.1 uncultured Synergistales bacterium | reverse complement strand
CGTCATTTTTTCATGTATATGCTATAAAATTTACATAATTATAAAAAATTTTTTCATGACTATGTGCGTTTATCTTGCGCAGGCGATGACGTTTGCGAAAAAATAAATATAATAACGTTGCGAAAGGAGAAATTTTCATAAATGAATAATCAAAGCGTTTCAGAAATCATTCAAGAAATACTAGACAAAAATAAACGTCCGTTTATGACGGTCAATCAACTTTCTATAACAATGGGAGCAGAAATCAGGCGGTTAATCGGCATTGAAGACTGTCATACAGCCGCAGACGTCCGCAAAGTAATAGAGCCTCAAGTGAAGGACAAATTTATATTTCACAAAAAAGGCCCTGTGCTTTATATTCTCGTGCCTTGTCAACCTGAAGATTTAGTAATTGCTGAAATGGACAGCGTCAAGGGTAAGAGTGCGAAATTAATAGCCCGTTCTTTGCCGTTCTCAAAAGCTGATGTCGCTAAAATATTAAATAATTTGGTCGACTCTGGCCGCGCAAAAAATAAATTAAATGAAAATTTAGATACTAGATATTATTTGATTGACTCTCCGGAAAAAGTGCAGCTTTTGCAGCTTTCTAAAGTTGAGCCAATACACGAACCCGAACGCACTAACACTCATCCGAGCGACTACAGCCGAGAAGAATTCATGAAAGCATTTGACGGACTCGACAACGGGCGAATCTTTGTGAGAATCTGTGATTTACGCAAAAAATTAAATTGGCCTCGTGATTTATTTGACGCAATGTTAATGATGTTACGCGATAAAGAATTAATACAAATGCACGTCGCTGACGAGTCAACAATGACTCCGGATGAGATAAAAGACTGCTTTGTAGACGAGAATAATTACAGAATGGGGACTGTTACAAGAAATGTCAGATAATGATTTAATTCTTAAGCAGCTCCGAGAGAATAACCCTTTTGAGTCTTCAGCGTCGCCCGTCCCATGGGAGAATACTAATCCCGATTTACAGCAATTAAACCGCTCGGCCTCTGAAGAAATTGAGCAGTTAATCAGACATAAACGCCGGGAGCCTTCTATGCCTCTTGCCGGGTTAATACTCGGTGAAGCAGGTTCGGGCAAAACTCACATGCTTACAAGAATTTTGCGGAGACTCAGGACTAACTCAAGACCGGCAATTTTCGTAACTGTCAGGGCATTCCTAGACCCTGAAAGCATAAGACAGGATTTATTATCAGAAATTTTTATTAGTTTACGGCAAATTCACAGCTCTAACAGATCACAATTTGATATGCTTGTGAGCGAAATAATAAGCTCATACAGAGAACGCAGAATTAATGACGGTTTTGCGAGTATTGACAAGATTGACCCGAGAATTTATTTAGCTCGTGATATGCCCGGTCTTGATAGAAACGTGCTTAAATGCATTTTGCTTTATGCTGGGACTAAGGACGAAAATATGCGGGCTTTAATTATTGAATGGCTTAGAGAAGGACTCGACGAGGAGGACTCTTTAAAACTTGGCCTGCCTTCACGTGATATTTACTCAATGAGCGACGCAAAAAAAGAGAATTCAGCCGAGAAAATTTTAATTTCTCTGGGATTATTGCTTGCTTATGCTCATGTGCCTATGATTGTTTGTTTTGATCAATTAGACTCAATGCGCACTCATGAATTAATTTCTGCATTTGGTAATATAATTCATTTATTGAGTGATAATCTAGTCGGAATTTTGCCGATGTGTTTCATGAAGACTCAAATTTGGAACGATATAATAAAGCCTGATTTAAACTCGTCAGTGTATCAAAGACTCGAACATCATAAAATCACAATGAGCGAATGTTCAATTAGTCAGGCCAAGCAATTAATACGAGATAGAATCGCTTTTGCCTTCTGTGATAAAGACAGCGAGACTCAAGAAAAAATGTATCAGTTTTTAATAGATCGCATAAAATTAAATCCCGGTTGTTCGCCTAGAATGGTAATAGAACTTGCTAACAGGGCAATTTTTAAGGACGAATCAGAAAATCAAGACTCGCTCCAGACTCAGACTCCTGAAGAAACGCAAAAACAAGATACTCAAAGTTTATTACAATTGCCTGAAAATAATAAAGACGATAAAGAAATTTTTATGACTCTTCAAGGCGTATTCAATGACGAATGCAGCAAAATAAAACGTGATTCAAGATCTTGGCCGCCAAATTCTGAATTATTATCGTTGTCCCTTAGAGTCTGGCTGTCATCACTGGAAAATTTCAAAGTCTCGCGCGGTTCAAGCAAACATTTAAAGATTTTAGCTGAATTCAATAATAAAAAATTTGCTTTCTTTATAGTAACAGGCTCAAATAATTTATCACACAGCAACGCAATAAAACAGGGAATAAATTTTTTAAACGAGTATATTTGCTATTATATTTCTGAAGCTCCAATAATTAAATCAACTTGGAAGCAGGTAGCTAAACTTTTACAGGACTTCAAAGAGTCAGGCGGCAAAATTTTATTAATGGTACGGGCTGGCAGCTTTAATTAACCGAGTCGATAACGGCGATGTAAATATTTATCCATCATCAGGAGCAAGGACTGCAACAAGAGATGATATAAAATTTTTTGTCAAGAGCTTGAATTTGTTAGATCTAAATTTGCCTAAAACTAAGATTCAGACTCAGAGTCAGAATCAGAGTCAAAATAATTATTATGGCTCGTCAAGTTTTGAGAATACTTTAATAGAAATCGTAAACGCTTCACCCATGAAATTAATCAGCGTAAATAAATCACTTGAATTCTTAGCAGCCCGAGATCATGTAATTTCACGTTCGGAATTTATGGAATTTCTACAGCGTAATAATAAATTCAAGTTGTTTAACTCAAGAGATGATATTTTAATCACTATGGCTGATAGAAAGTAATATATTATAAATGAAGACTTGTTATATTACAGTTAGCGATATTGCTTTGTGTCAGAGATGCCCGGCCTTGTTAGCTTATAAATTGCACAGGAGGCAAAAATCAGCGTGGACTGTAGGAATCAAAGGCAGCGAGTATTACGGCTCAATTTTCCATAAGAATATAGCTCAAAAATTTTTTGAGTCAGCTTATAATGACGCGAATCCTTTACACAATGAAATTATTGACTCAATCGGCAGCCCTGAAAGACTCGAGAATTTAATACGTGAAAAAATTTTCTTGCCCTTTGCTGCGTTGAATTCAGAAAAATTTACGGCGAATCAATTATTAGCGGTCGCTTCAGGCATAAAAATATGGGTTAAAGCAATGTCAGATTTTTTCAGCGAAATTAAATCACACGACAAAATTTTTATTAAACCTGAGCAGGATTTACAGAGCATTTATACTCTTGAATACGGCTATTTATCGATAAAAGGACGCTACGACGCATTATTATTTAATCCCGATAAAGGAGAAGTCCGTTTATTTGAGTTCAAAGCATATAATAAGAGTGATATAACGGTGCCTCTTGCTCAAAGTCTCGTTTATGCTTGGCTGATTGCGAAAAAAACAGGTATAACGCCTTCAATTGAAATAATTTATCTCGATGAGAAATCACCCGATATTTTTGACTCTGTGAGCGTTGCTGCTATGATTAAATCAAATTTGCCGGATTTATTTAATACAGTCTGGCAAGTTATTTCGCTAAAATGTAAAAAATTTCCGGAAATCAGAGGCGATAAAAAATTGTGCGCAAAATGTAAATATAAATATTCATGCGATAATGACAGAGCTGTAAATTTTAAGTCTAGGCGCGGGGCTTCACTTGTAAGTCTATTAGTTTTTTTCCTGACAGCAGCATTAATAATGACTCAAGTATTTTTTTTCTCCCTACAGTCATTTGAGTCCCTCACTGAAGACCGCGAAATAATGGGAATTAGAATCGGACTTCAAAATTTAATCTCACAGTCAAAAGAATATATCAAGCAAAATCACCCGTCAAAATCAAATCCAGTAGTATATTACTATCAATCAAGCAGCACTACTTCATTTTATGAAGGCACTAGAATTACAAATGCTCCCGATAAATCAGGCAAGATGACAGTGAATATACATGATTTAAATTATGAATTACATAACTTGTCTATATCTGACTCTAATGAAGATACTTACAATAAATTAAAAGAGTATGAAAAGCTCTTCCCAGCTATGCCGGATAAATTTTTAATAAGGGCTTATGCTCCAGTTGATAATAATAATAATTATTTAATGATTCAGGAAGTAGTGAGCAATGACGTAAATACTACTACAATTTATCATCAGGAAGTGTGGTTTCAAGAATA
>CAJOEQ010000302.1:1339-3316 GCA_905233515.1 uncultured Synergistales bacterium | reverse complement strand
TTTAGAGTCAATTCTCACAACAGGAGTGCAAAATATTGAGAGTGAATTTACTAAATCAAGCGCAAAAATAAATAATATATTAAATAAAAACGTGAAGACTCTTGAGAGGTCAGAAATAAAATGATTCTTGACACAAATAAAATTCTTGAGTCACTAATAAATTTGAATCCTGAGCATATAACAGAATATCCCGCCCTTGAACTTGTTACGCCTGACTCTAATGAAATCCCGCCGGCTTTGATATATATTCCGTTCATAACACAAAATAAAAAATTGCCGAAATTTCATTTTATGACCTGCGATGTAGTAATAAAAATGTTTGAAGAAGGAAGACTCGAACGTTATAGATTATCTTGCAGGACTGACGGAATTTTTACGATGTCAGATGACAAACAATATAAATTAGAAGTCTGTTATGCTTGCTTAAAAAATTTTGCTAAGGCCATTAATAAGCCGCTCAATTACATAAAAAAAGAATTCGGCCATGACAAAAATTTTAATATAGCTAAATTATTTAATTATCTTGAGAGGACGGGCAAAAGATTTATAGACTCTGAGACATGGGCAAATTTAAAAATGGGAGTCATACTCAAAAATAATTATCCCGAACACTGGCAAAAAATTTCAAGTGTTAACAGAGCTTTAAAACGCTATAAGTGCGAAAAATGCGGGGCTGATTTAAGCGGACGAAAAAATTTACTTCATGTACACCATATTAACGGAGTAAAGAGTGATATTAATCCGGAAAATTTAATAAATCTCTGTGCAATGTGTCATAATCTCACTCATCAATTTATAGTAACTGAACTCTCACATGATGAAATAATTTATATATTAAATCATACAATCAAAGCAAAGGCACAGAAAGGAAGACTCAAAAATTAGCAGAATAATTAATGCTTACATGAGACACGTTAAAGGCGAGAAATATAATTTACTTGCTGATATAATTTTCAGGCCGTTTTCTTGGCTGGGCAGCGCGTTTCTTTACGTGAATAAATTTCTCCGTTCTCACGGTCTATTAAAGACTATTGAGCCGCCTTTACCACTAATAAGCATAGGCAATTTAACTTATGGAGGCACAAATAAGACTCCTTTTGTAGAAATGTTAGCGAAATTCACGCACTCTAAAGGCATTAAAACAGGAATTGTAACACGCGGTTATTCAGGCAAAACTCAAGAAGCGATTTTAATTCATGACGGAGAAGGTAAGCGCGATTTAATCGGGGATGAGCCTTTATTATTGTCTCGTGAACTTCCAAATATGCCGATCGCTGTAGCAAAAAAAAGACTCGACGGCGTGAATGCTCTAAAAAATTGCGGTTGTGAACTCGTTATAGCTGATGACGCTTTTCAACATAAAATAATGGGTCGTGATGTCGATATAGTTTTAATTGACGCTGCTTGTCCGTTCGGAAATGGGCAAATTTTACCAGATGGAATAATGCGAGAAAAAATTAACGCACTCTCAAGAGCTGATTTAGTAGTATTAACTAAGTCCGAGCAGGTAACAAGTCAGGAATTAAATAATTTACGCGGCATAATAAGCAAATATATTGACTCATCAAAAATTTTTACTTCAAGATTAGAGCTTACTGACTGGATTTTATACGGGACTGACTCAAAGCCTGAAAGAAATTCAAAAGTTTTTGCGTTCTCTGCAATTGGTAGTCCTGAAAGTTTCAAGCGTTTACTTATTCAAATGGGAATGACTATAACGGGCGAAAAAAATTTTAGAGATCATCACAGGTATTCAAATCAGGACATTCAAGAATTATGCGAGCTTGCAATAAAGAGTAACGCAGATTTTATAACTTGCACGGAGAAGGATTTATATAATTTTCCTGATAATTTCACTTGGCCGGGACAAATCGCGCTCATTATTCCCCGAGTCAAGGCCGTATTAAATGAATCCGGAAAATTTTTTAACGCACTTACTCAAGCATTGAGACCTAAAATTATAATTGCTTCTAATGG
>CAJOEQ010000302.1:0-1217 GCA_905233515.1 uncultured Synergistales bacterium | reverse complement strand
GCTCAATCTGTTACACCATCGGGCGGAGTCTTAAAATATAGTCTAAAAGATTTATGGCGCGACGTTAAAGCAGGACTCTTAAAACAAGTAAGAGCGCAATTAAATGACTGGTCAGAAATTTCACACAGAATCAGGACTCCAATTTGCGCGGGAGATGTTTATTTGCTGCTAAATACTTTGCTGGGTTCAGGAGCTAGGCCGTTATTTCTAGCAACTGCAAAAACTGTTTATCTTAGCGGACACTGGAGACTCGAACGAGCAATAATTAACGCTTTCACTCTTAAAACGTGGGCAAGGGACTCAAAGAGTGCTGAACAATTAGGCAAGAAAGCAATTTATTCAGGCAGTCCTATAATGGATTTATTGACAGAAGATAATCAAGGCATTTCGCAAAATTCCGAGAAAAATATAATCCTGCTTTTACCGGGAAGCAGGGCGCGGGCTTGTCAGGACGTTAAATTATTGCTTGATTCAACTGAAATTTTACACGAGAAAATAAATAATTATAAATTTCTGATGGTAGTAGCTCCGACTCTGCCGTTAAGTGAATTTCTTGATAGCTGCGAGTCCCATGGCTGGAAAGTGAGTCCCGATAAAGACTCTTTAACGCGAAAAGATATAATTATTTCACTCAAATATAACAGCGTCGCAAAAAATGTTAACGGCGTTAAAATTTTATTAGGACTGGGAGGCACAGCGAATCAATTATGTGCAGGGCTGGGAATTCCCGTTATATCAATTGACGAGAAAGGGAAGCGAGTCCAGAAAAAATTATTAGGCGACTCAGAAATTTTAACCGAGAAAAACGCCGAGTCAATCGCAAATGCCGCACTAAGAGTCTTAAATGATTCAAAACTTTATGACTTAATGAGCAGTGCAGGACGTGAAAGAATGGGCAGCCCCGGCGCACTTGATGATATTGTAAAATTTGCGTGTGATAATTTAGGCTGGGCAATCCGTGAAAGAGTCTATAAAAGATTAATCCCGAACTCACGCAGCATTAAGCCCAGTCTGCACACAGGAAGACCGACAACGTTAAAATAATCGCCCTCGAGTCTTTCAACTAAAAGCGAGCCTACACCCTGAACAGCATAAGCCCCCGCCTTGTCATCGCTTTCACCTGTTGAGATATACGCGCGAATTTCTGACTCGTTTAATTGCCTGAATTTGACTCGTGTTCGTTCGACGTGAGATAAAATTTTATGATTTTCGCAAAT
>CAJOEQ010000301.1 GCA_905233515.1 uncultured Synergistales bacterium | reverse complement strand
AAACTAAGACAATATAATTTAATCAATAAATTTTTCCATGATATAGGACTCATAGAAATTTTTGACGAGCTTATAACGTGGCGAGAAAGCGATTTAGATATGCTTATACCATATGCCATAAAGATTAGGCCAAGATTTACGGTTTTAAATACTTTGAGTTAATTTAATCGTGAACACTGGCAATTACTGCACTCGCTTTGAAGTCCTTGACTCTTGAGCCACTCACCGCCCGGGTGATAATTTAACGCAAGAAACGAGGCTGTCTGCAAATGAAGGCACTTAATATTAATCGAGCTGAAAAAATATTTTGTGCCTCCTACACCTCCCCGCATGAGTGATTTATAGAGAGAAGATTTATATTTTCTCAGGAATTCACGCAAATTTTTATCAAGCAAATTCACGCGTATAACTTGATGCAGTAAATTATATTGATTCCATTCATGAAATAAATTATTATCGCGTAAAAATTTCTCAAGTTTTAAGACTCCGCCTTGAGACTCAATTTTGCCCGCTAATTTTATTAAATATGGACAAGTCAGCCAGAAACTTGTAGGGAACGGCCTTAAATTTTTAGCAATCGGTGAACATGTTATAACTTGAACATGATTATATTTGCATTTTTTCGCAGCTCCCATTATAAGAGACGAGTCAAAACGTCTTTTTTTGTCCGAAAAATTTGACTCGAGGGCTTTTACTTCATGCGCAAAAACGGGAGACAAGAGTCCCCCTCTAAAAAAATTTTTATGATTCACGGCGTTAATATTCGCGTCTGTCTTGTCTTCTTTTACTGCGGCCTGTTCGTGCAGAATTCCGAGTGTTTAAATCCGTAATTTTTGCCTCGCTGGTCTTAAGGAATGATGCCATTTTTTTCTCGAAACTGTCAATCTCATCAGGTGCAGAATTATTATTATTCTCATCTCCTGCTAATTCCCTGAAATCATGAAAGACTCTCGGAGTCTCACGCGGCGGCCTGATTTCGTGATTCGCGTTATTATTCATAAATTGATGAGTATGTTTCTGCGGTCTTGCTTGAATTTGCGGCTGTTCTGTTGCCTGCTTGATTGACAAGTCTATACGGCCTTTATCGTCAATTCTGATGACTTTTGCTTTTATTTCCTGTTGAGGCTTTAATACCTCGTTAATATCTTTAACAAAATTATATGAAAGCTCAGAAATATGTACCATTCCTTTGCGTCCCAGTTTTGAAATCCTGACAAAAGCTCCGTACGGCATTATCTGCTCAACGGTGCAATCAACTACGTCGCCAATGTTTACAGCGTTATCGGCCATTTAGAAAAATTCTCCCTCGAAAAAAATTTTTATACCCAACGCCACTCGGGTTTTTCGCCAAGTCCCAGCCTGCGCACTAAATACACGCTTTTTGCCTTAGAATGGCGGCTTCCGGGATTGTACCAGACAAGCAATGTCCCCCGGCTCTTGTTTAACGCTAATTTTATCACGGCACTATCAACTATAGGAGAGTACAAAGCTAACAGCATTTCATTTTTTGCTAGAACAGGTTTAATCTTTAAAAATTTTAACAAGTTCGGGCGTTCCTGCGGCATTCCCTGAATTAATTTGATTGCTCTGTAAGAATTCATGCCGCGTTTTGTTAATTTATTGACTCGTATATCCTGCTTTGTGAAATGCTTGATTTTGAATTTCCTGACCGTGATTTGTTTATTAACCGTAAAAGTAACTTTTTTGATATTGCATTGTAATTTTCTCGTGAAGTTCGGCAATGTCAGCACGCTTAATTTTATGTGAGATTCAAATTTTCGAGTCTCTATTTTCCTTCTCAATGAGTGAATTTCAGGAAGTGCCGTAAAAAATCCCTCGTCAAGCCTATGAATATTAACGCGCCTGAAAAAATGTTCTGCTAGAGTCTTTCTTATTGAGTCAAGCATTTATTAATTTGCCCCGCTTGATAGCGATAATAAAGCCTTCTGAATTCTTCCATAGATTTAGCTGCTTCTGTCAAAATTTCTGCGGCCTGCTTTATCTCTTCAGGTCTGACGTTATCAGGAAATTCAAGTCTCAAGGGTGCGCCGTTCTCTGACGCTTGCAAGAGAAAAACTCCTTTTTCTGAAGTAGCCTCAACATGTCCGGCAGCTTCTAAAGGTGCGTGATTTGAGTCAGAAATTAACACGGCTTTAACTTGGCCGGTAACTTTTAACGGGTTAAGCAAATCTCCATCACTGCACAGCCATAAAGACGGGTCTACTTCAATTGAGTCTAGCAAACTTTCAAGCATTAACTCTTCTTTTAAATAAGTATCAAGCGACGATCCGTATAAAATTCTTTCGAGTCTGGTAGGCTTTACGAGATCCGTATATCTGAAGTCAACAGGAATCCCCCGCATGTCAGCAGCAAGAGCAGCCCCCCGCATTTGACCTTCTGAGCCTTCTATTACTATATAGCCTAAATTATTTTGTGATGCCATAAAATTCGCGTCTCCTTTGAGTGAATTATATATATTATATTGTCGAAATTATAACGCTGATTATTTATTGCGAGTCAAAAAAAATCCCCCTGACTTATTCAAAGCCGGAGGGATTTATAAATTTTACGCTGATAAACTCAATAAATTGCGATAAATGGGATACGGCCAAATTTCCGCGCTTGTAACGAGTTCTGCCGCGTCGCATTTACTCCTGATTGAGTCCATTAACGGCAAAATCTTTTGTGTCAAGAAATCGGCTCGTTCTCTTG
>CAJOEQ010000300.1 GCA_905233515.1 uncultured Synergistales bacterium | reverse complement strand
TCGTCGACTTCAATAAAAGTTTTATGGATTATCGCGTCAATTTTGAGTCCCTCGTCTTGAGTTATTCCGGAAAAATCAGCATTATTTGTGAAAGCAATTTTTACGCCGAGACTCATAAATAAGTCATTGAGATTGAAATTATTTTCCGTCTTGAATTTCGGCAGCCATAAATCAACGCGAAAATTTTTCATGTTCTTAATCATATTAGCTAAAATTGCGTGATTCAAGCTCTCTAGTCCCGTTTTATTCTCTTCAGGCAAAATAACAAGCATTGAGATATTCCCGTTTTTATATGGGAGTCTAATAATTTTCATGCCGTTATTTTCTCCGTATTGAAATTTTGCGACTTTCTGCATCATGGGCACATTAAAATGTCTCATGCCGGGAACGTTAAAAGGTTTCAGATTCGTGAATTTGCTGTCAAAAGGATCAAGCCACTCAGCATTAAAATATACTGCATTCGTTAAAATCATGAGCGTATCAGGTGAAAGCTGCTGCAATAAATTTCTGATTTTGCCGTTAGTTTGACTGCTGACCCAGTTATTAATAAATTTGCGTGATGAATCAAGACTTTTTTCAAAATCAAGCTGATATACTGAACCTGAATAATTTTCAGCTAATAAATTTATATATTCTTGATTGAGATTTAAATTTTTCTGAATCCAGACTCTATTAGCTGATTTAAAAATTTCTGAGTTAATATTTTCTGCTATCAGTCTAAAATTTTTGTGAAATTCCGGCGAAAAATTTAATGCTTTCTCGATTTCACTTGCTGTGCTGCCTCTTGCTCCTGAATAAAGCATTCCGAACGCGTTTATTATGCTATACGGCGAAAAGAAAAAATTATTATTTGACTCGGCGATAATTTTAGCGGCATTGAAGGCGAAACTATTAATCACAGAAATTGAATCCGCAGCAAATGCCATTGACTGAAATATTAACACGAGTACTAATGCAAATTTTAAGACTTTCATAATAACAATAACACCTCCTGCGGATAATTATATAATTTCACGTGAAATTTTTATGAATTATAAAACGCTCTTAAACGCTGCTTCTGCTCCGTCTGAACGTATTTTCTTGAGATCGTTAATAACTGCCTGCTCAAGTCCTGCAATTTTCGTTAAGTCCTGACCCCACATTGACTCATTTGTTAATACTGCATTTACGAGTTTCTCCGGTGAGTCGTCCTTATGTGCAAAGAAAAATTCAAGTGCCCATCTGTCATCGCTGATAGTGTAGGAATTCTTCTCGCGCTTGCAAACAAGGCCTTTATCATTGAGTTCCTGAATATTATTCGAGTAAAACGCGATATAAGCAGCTAAACTCATAGTTAAACAAGGCGGAAGGGCTTTCTTTTCCTCAATGTACTCTAACATGCTGGGCAAATTACGCGCGCGCCACTTTGATGTAGAGTTAAGAGTAATGCTCATTAATTCATGATTCACGAACGGATTATTAAATCTGTCTTGAACGGCCTCGGCGAAATCGTTTAAATCCTTCTTATCAAGCGGAAGAGTCGGGATAATTTCGTCATAGAGCATTTTATTCATGAATGATTTAATAGTCTCATTGTGCATACAATCGCGGACAATATCAAAGCCAGCAAGATAAGCACCCGGCACAAAACCTGTGTGAGCTCCGTTAAGAATTCTTACTTTACGTTTCTTATAAGGCGTTACATCGGGGACAACGTGAACGGGGACTCCGGCTTTCTTGAATGGTAATTTATTCTCAAGTTCTGCGGGGCCTTCAATTACCCAGACTCCGAAAACTTCTCCGACATCAAGCAAATTATCTTCATAGCCGTTAGCTTTGTTGAGTGCCTCGAGTTCTTTAGGATCGCGGATTCTGCCGGGGACTATTCTGTCAACGAGAGTCGAGCAGAAAATATTTTTATTGTTTACCCAGTCTTTAAAGCCTGCTTCTAACTTCCATGAATCAATATATTTATTGACGCATGATAATAACTCTTTGCCGTTGTTGTCAATTAATTCACAGCT
>CAJOEQ010000299.1 GCA_905233515.1 uncultured Synergistales bacterium | reverse complement strand
TGACGCACATAAGTTTGAGCCTGTTCTGACAAGAAACCTGTAGGAATTCCGTTAGAGTCTACTTCAATTTTGCCGCCGCGTAATTCTGTCTTACCTGCAGTGCCGTCTTCTTTCATAATGCCTGCTTTAACGAGCATAATTGTATTAGTCAGAGCCTTATGACACTCATCATCTAAAAAATACATTGGAATATCACTGCAAATAGCGTCTAATTCTTGACGTGTAGGGATGTGAGACTTGAAACTATTGAGACTCCAGCCTTGACCGAATACAGCTTTTGCGCCGTTCTCTCTTGCTTTCTTGACTGCAGCGGGAACAGTTTTTGTCAAAAAGTTTTCTGGATTCTCATCTAAATCAATTGTTGTGCCTATTGTCTTGAGCGCATAACCAAGCATATAATGAGCGTGGCCGTTTCCGCAGCCGGGCATTACAAGACCTTTTCCGGTATAATCTACAATTTCAGTTTTGCCATTCTCAATAAATGCCTCTGCACCTTTCTTATCACCTATATAGATATATTTACCGTCTTTCACTGCAAATGCTTCAACAACTTGATTGCCTTCTGAAGTAAAAATTTTCCCATAAACAACAAGATCGGCACCGGGCACTGAGGCTGAACTGCAAACAGCGAAACTCACGACAACAAACACAGCCGCTAAGAAACTAAATACTTTTTTCGATATTTTCATGTTATATCTTCCTTCCTATTATATATACATAAAATTAAATATATTTTTCTTTCACGACAAAAAAATACCCCCTCAGGCTTTGAGGAGGTACGAAATTTCATTAATTCAATTTGAAGTCATAATGTTTCGAGTAATCTTCCTGAATGTTCAGGCGGAGCGTCTTATTTGCTAAGTCATAAACTGCTGTGTGCCATGTCTGCCAGAAGTTATTAGGCTGAATATTCCTGTCGTGCAGTTTATAAGTCTCCATGCTGTGCTGAATAACTGCTTTGAAATCCATAGGAGTATTTGCGATTGTCAGATTTCCTTCATTGTACTCCGTGTACCAGAAAGGATTTGTATCAGCTTCATAAGCCTGTGTATACTTTACCCGCTCCATTAAGTGAGCCATTCCTTCAGCGGATTCTGCACCCTCTGCGTAATGTTCCTTAAGTATTGCGTAACGTTCAACTCCGCAGGCATGAGGCGTAAGAATCGGGAATCCCTCATAAACTTTTCCTGCTACTGTCTGACCTGTCTGCGCTACATGCTTTGCATATGGAGTATTAGGTGCGTAATTGACGTAGAAATTTGTCATAATGTTGTCCGTGTCATTTCTGGCGATGAGTTCTCCGTCAATGCATTCAATTATATAAGTCTCCTTTGAGTCAGAGAGCATCCAGTGAAGTCCCCATGTGCCATAACCGCCGTAAATGTCCATATTCTTTAATAATTCTACACCATGAGCGGCTGTTTTTGCGTGATCAAGAACATAGCGGACTACTGAGACAACATGAATGCGAGGTTTGCCGTAATTTGTTGAAATCCGTGTAGCGAAGTCCATATCAGGTGCAGGAGCAACATTACAGTTCATAGCCACGCCGTTTTCATTGATGCCGTCAAAAGTCAAATTTGGCATTGCTAGTAAATCAGCTTCAGAAACTTTATCGACTTCATTTGATTTCAGTGTGAGAATTGCGGCTATTCCTATGCTTGCATAACGTCCCTCTTTTGCAGCAACTTTGATTACGAATTCCGGGACATCGGCATAATCAAGATCCAAATTACGACCGTAAAAATTTCCGTTGCGTACTGCTGAACATGCAAAGCCAGTTTTGATCTGTTCGCCCGTTGTTAAGTTAGGCACGTAGTCGGTGTATTCCATGTAGTACAAGTAATCAGCTAACTTTTTAGGAGCTGTGAAGGAATCATGAGTACAGCCAGTAAGACACTAAACGCTTTTTTTGAGATATGCATAATTATCTCCTCCTATTAAAATTAAATATATATTTCTTTCACAACAAATCCACTGAGTATTGCAAGCAGTGAATATATTGCAGAAAGCCATGGGAACCAGTTACCGGTAACACTGTATATAGTCTGCCGGCCTTGTTTGGGAATATCAAGATAAATCATTCCTGTATGCACGTTCATAACATTTGCCATGTGAAGAGGTCTGCCGTATACGTCGTAAAGAATAATATTACCGTTGACAGGATTTCTAAGAACTGAGAAACCGCATTCAATAGCACGCGCCTGAACTCCATAAGACGTAAAATATTGAAACGCTTTCCAGTCATAGGACGGATTTAGAAATATATCAGCTTCTCTGCCGTTATAGGCGTATTTATTAGAAGTGTAATCAGCACAAATTAAATAAGTATATTTTACTCCGTCTACTTCAACAACAGGAGTTTTGCCGTCGCCTTTCTCTGTGAAGGGTTCTTCTACAACTGGGACAAGATGATTCTTTAAATAAGTGTTCAGCAGCTCACCTTTACTATTTATGAAATTCAAAGTATTTTTCTGCTTTTGTCCCTCACTTGTCGGAAGTCTTAAGAGAGGAAGTAATATATTAATTTTGTGTTCTCTTGCTATAGCTTTTACCTGTTCGATAAATTTTTCGCTTGAAGGTTCAAAACATGCAAATGCATCTTCAGGAAATACTATTAAAGTTGATTCATTTTGCACAGCCTGTTTAGCTCTCTCGTTAATTATGTCAATATTTGCCTGAAGCATTTTCTCTTCGTCTGAGCCGGCATATTGAGCAAGAATTGATTTATCTTTCTGCAGCAAATTAAAATTTTCTATACCCGCAGCTACTCTTACTGTCTGATCCGTTGTAGTTATTTTCTCCACTGTGAACATTCCTATACTAGTAATTATA
>CAJOEQ010000298.1 GCA_905233515.1 uncultured Synergistales bacterium | reverse complement strand
GCAGACTCAAATCAGTAACAGCCATCATAAAACTTAAAATCGTACCAAGTGCCGCACCTTTAGCAAGTAAGGCTTCAGCAATAGGAATCGTCCCGAAAATGTCCGCATATATAGGAGTTCCAACTAAGACAGCAAGAAAGACTCCGAACGGGTTATTATTACCAAGTATTGACTGTATAAAATTTTCAGGTATCCAATTATGAATTATTGCGCCTATTCCAACGCCGATTAAAATATACTTGAATAAATATTTAAATGTGTCGATTGATTCTTGACGAGCAAAATTTAAACGCTGCTTTATAGTCATTTCGGCAATCTCTGAGGCTTTTATATTCGAGCGACTATACACAAATTCTTCTACGTATTTTCCCATGTGTAAATTTTCTATAATTATACCGCCTATAATTGCAAGCGAAAATCCTATTATGACATATATAAAAGCAATTTTTGCACCGAATACGCTCATTAACAGCGCAAAACTTCCGGGATTTATCATAGGCGACGATATAAGAAAAGAGAATGTCATACCAAGAGGCAGCCCCGCGCTTGTGAAACTCGTAAAAATAGGAATCGACGAACACGCACAAAACGGAGTCAATGAGCCAAGCAAAGCACCTATAAAATTCGCAAAAATCCCCCTGAATCGTCCCATAATTCGCCGGCTTCTCTCAGGCGGAAAATAACTCTGTATAAAAGCAACTATAAATATAAACACGCAGAGTAATATACTTATTTTGATTACGTCATAAATAAAAAATTGCAGTCCCCCGCCGAGATTTGATTTTACGCTCAAACCGAAAGACTCTAATACTTGGCCGATTAATTCATTAAGCCATTTCATGCCTAAAATTTGACTCTGGAAAAATTCCCATGACATTTTTATTTGCCCCCTTCACTTAATAAATAAATTATATAGATATTTATCTATGAAAATTTTACGAGAATAATAATTTATATATAGACACTTGTCAATATAATTAATAGCGTATAATAAATCATAAATTTTTTAAGAAGGAGATTTTGACGTGTCAGAGAAAAATATTTTACTTCATATTTGCTGCGCTCCTGATGCCTGCGTGCCTGTTCCTGATTTAATTTCTGAAGGTTGGAACGTTAGGGGATTCTTTTATGGATCTAATATTCACCCGTTCGATGAGTTTAATTTAAGACTCGCGGCTCTTCATAAATTAATGACTCACACGGGGATAAATTGCGAAATTTTGAATTATAACCCGTCTGAATGGCTCGAAAAAATTTCAGGACTCGAGGTGTGAAGAGTGCTTCAGAATTCAATTAGAGTCAGGCGCGTTGATTGCTAAAAAATTAGGCTGTGAAAATTTCTGTACGACTCTTACTATCAGTCCGCATAAAAACGTGAATTTAATTAATTCACTCGGTGAAAAAATTTCAGCTCATCACGGACTCACTTGGCAGACTCGAGTCTGGCGCAAAAATAACGGTTTTCTCCGTTCAGTCAGGGAATCTAAAGCACTCGGGCTATATCGTCAAAATTATTGCGGGTGTATCTTCAGCAAGCACGCCACTTAAACGGAGGTTCTATATATCCGTAAAATGCTGTGTCTTTTCCTGTTCGCTGTGCCCAGCCTCTATTGCCAAAATCATAATGCCACCATTCAGCGGGGTAATTGCTGAATCCTGCTTCAGTCATGACTCGCAAGAGTGTATTACGATTATTGAAGGCTATCACGTTATTTTGATTCGATAACATTTCATGTTTAGCGTAATAATCAGTTTGTGAGTGCTCTTCTGTGTCGTCAAATTCTCCGCCCATCGGCAATAAATGCCCGTGAATATCCGCTAAAGTCAAATCAACAGCCCCGCCCGTTAAATGTCCTGATACGTCATCAGGATTCTTTGAAGGGAATGCAACGTAAATTTTTGTGAGTCTTAATGCCTCCTCGTCTGTAACTCCTTTTGCCTTATTTCTCGCAAAAAAAGTATCAAATAAAAGAGTCTGGAGCTCAAACGATCGCCACCCGTCCCATATAACAAATCTTAAGCCATCAGGAAGAGACTCGGCGGCCTGTAATAATCTTTCATATACATTTTTACGCAGCCAGACTTCAGGAAGACTCCCCGTCAATCCCTCACCGTAATACCAGCTGCGAACTAAAATTTTTTCAGGATATAAACTTGCTGGGACTAAGGGCTCATTATTTTCTATTAGCTGCATTATTAATCGCCTCATTCATTATAAATTTTACAAAATCGGACATGCCGACTCCTGCGGCCTTTGCTGCTTTAGGAACTAGACTCGTTGCTGTCATTCCCGGTGCTGTGTTGACTTCGAGAATAAATGCTTTATTTTCAGGAGTGAGTCTAAAATCTGCGCGGCTATACTCTTCACAGCCTAAAACTTTATGAGCTTTAACGGCCATATCGCTGATAGATTTTCTTGCTTGCTCGTCAATTTCAGCAGGTACTATATATTCAGTTGCTCCGGCTGTGTATTTATTCTTGTAATCATAATAGCCGGTGTGAGGCACGATTTCTATAACTGGTAGAGCCTCAATTTTTCCGTCGCGCTCCCATACTGCACAAGTTAATTCGCGGCCATTAATATATTTCTCAATCATGACGCTTGAGTCATAATTTTCTCGTGCGATTTGTATAGCATCTTCTAATTTTTGGGGCGTTAAGTCATGAATTATAGTGATTCCCACTGTGCTGCCTCCTGAACAGGGTTTTACTACGACATCGCGGCCAAGTTTCGCAATAATTTCGTCATAATCAGCCGGCAATAATAAACCTTCAGGCATGTTTAAATTTTCACGTGCGAATAATTTTCTAGCCTGCCATTTATTCATAGCGTTAGAGCTTGCTTCAGCTCCTGAACCTGTATAGGGGATTTTCATTTCGTCGAGTTTTGCCTGAAGCTGCCCGCCCTCGCCCCAGTCGCCGTGCATTGCAATAAAGACAGCCGCAAAATCTTTGATAATATTTATATCGTCCATTGAGCGCAAATCAATAATTTCTGCATTGAAGCCCGAATCTTTCAGTGCCTCGTGAACAGCTGCGCCGCTCCTGAGTGATACTTCTCTTTCTTTACCATCGCCGCCGCAAAGTACAGCAATTTTTTTATCGGTCATGTTAATAGATTCCTCGTTAAAAATTTTAAAAAATTTCCTGAATTATACTATAAAAAAAAGACTTCCCGCAGATTTTGAGATTTTACAGGAAGCCATTTTCTAACAAGTTTTATAATTTGCTATTCGACTCGATATTTAATGTCGCGATAAGAAATTAAATCAGCTAAAAAACTTCGCAGCCTCTACGCATAAATAATATATTAGCAAGAATAGGCATATCATCAGACATAACTATATTTGCATGATAAAAGAATTTAATCATATCTGAACTAGAATAATTAGACGGTGATAATTTTACAAAACCGTCCGGAGCTTGTGATAAATTTTCGTCAGAGATAAAAATTTTTTCCGGGTATTGCATGGAGTCATTAATTTTAATCACAGACTTATCTGCAAAATCACTCAAGCGCGATAAACTTTTACCGGAATTAAGCGCAAAGCCTTCTACATCAAATACATTTTTCAGCATGAATAATTTATTAAATTTGCTGCTGTCAATCCATATGATACGGCTCTCATCGATTCCCAGTAGTGAAAGCAAATAATCAGCGTCTACATTTTTAAATAGCATATATTTGCCTTTAAAGCCTAATTCTTCAGCAATAATTATTTTATCAAGCACTTCACACAAAAAGTGATAATAACTCCCTAAAGAATATACTCTCAGGAGCGGGCAAATTTCTTCATTGAATACTTTATCAGGTTCTGTGCTGGAAATCATATTTACACACTGATCATAAAATATAGTTCTATTACCGTTTATACAGCCGTCTAATATAGTCCCGTTTTGTGTATAAGTACAGCCAAGCAGCCCGGAATCGCTTATTTTCACTAGAATATTTTTAGATTCGTACGCTTCTATATTGTCATGAGTCCTTAAAATTTTTTCAGCTGCAGATGACGACGGAGCAAATTGATTAGTAAAAATTTCGGCTATTGATAAGCCCTGTTCAGAATTTGGAATTTGCTTGACAAATCTAGAATCAAAATCGTTATTGCTAATGAAATCTAATTTAGTTCTGACACAAAACGGCGTTACTACAAAAATATTAGGCTTATTTTTACTGTTTTTATTAGTAAAAATGACACGGCATAAGATATTAATAACGGTCTCGGTGTTTTCGCCAATAACTAATAAATTATCAGCCCGTTTAAGTGCTAAAAATTTAATGAGTGAATGCAAATTAAAATTTATCTTCAAGAACATTAATATTTTAGCTAATACTTTGGCTAACATTGTTTTTTGCATGAAATTACCGGCATATTCTTCCCAGTTTATTATGCAGTCTATCTTAATTTCATGCCTTGAAAATATATTCATGGCGTAGTCTTTAAGATCTTTGCTGACTATCAAGACTGTTTTATCCATGAGTCTAGATTCCTCCGATTTTTACCTGTTCAGCAATCCACGG
>CAJOEQ010000297.1 GCA_905233515.1 uncultured Synergistales bacterium | reverse complement strand
CAAGTATTTTTTCTGGAGATATAGACGTAGAATTCTTAAAATTGCTTGAATATTTCTCGTTTACTCTTAAGAATGCATCACTAAACTTTTCAGGCGTGACTCTGAATGATGACGACTCAATTACAGCGACAATTAATATTAATGCTTTATTCTCTGTCAGTAATGAACTTCTTAAAGATTTAGGAATTATAGACACTTTGCCCATATCAGAAAGCGCACAATTTACTCTAACAAAATCCGGGAATTTCCTGAGCTTTGAATATGACGGAGATATTTATAATGCGTCGTTTATTTCTGAAAATAAGCTAATTCTTTCTGTTCAATCTTCAAAAGCAGGTGAGGGAGAAAGCGAATTTATTATGAGATTTAGAGTAAAATAGACATCACATAATTTATAACTGGTAGGGGGAATTTTTTTTATGGATATTGCTCGTGCGAGCATAAAGCGTACTGTTGTAGTACTGTTCATTTGCTTTTTAGTTGCTCTAGGCGGAATATCTGCTTATGTCAACATCGGAAAACTTGAAGATCCAGCTTTCACAATCAAAACCGCTGTAGTTACAATTATTTATCCGGGTTCGACTGTCTATGAAGCTGAACAGGAAGCAGCCAGCAGAATGGAAGACGCTATTCAAGCTATGGGAGAAATCAAGAAAATCAAAACTCGTTCCACTCCGGGCGCGGCAGTTATTTATGTTGACATTAAAGACGAATATACAGCTGCTGATCTTCCTCAAGTTTGGAATGTCTTAAGACAGAAAGTTAATGACGCTCTTATTAATTTGCCATCTGGGTGCACAGTTGTAATTAATAATGATTTCGGCGATGTATTTGGTCAATATTATGCTTTAACAGGCGACGGCTACACAATGAGAGAATTATATGATTATGCTGATTTTCTCAAGAAAGAATTAGTCTTAGTTAATGAAGTCGCTAAAGTTAATATAATCGGTGAACAGACCGAAGCCGTTTATGTTGAGTTCTCATCTTCCCGCCTGCGTTCATTAGGAATCTCATCAGCTGCAATATTTGACGTTCTCAATCAACAGAATACTATTTCAGAAATGGGAAAAACTTTTTACGGGGATCAATACGTAACAATAAATCCGACTGGCGGAGTCTTAAACGTTGAAGATTTCGGCGAAATTGTTATCGGAGGCGGTGGAGATCGTTTAATAAGACTCAAGGAAGTTGCAGAAATCCGCAGGGACTACGCGAATCCTCAAACAATGATTATGTATTTCAACGGTCAGCCGGCTTTGGGAATTGGTATATCAACAGTTACCGGCGGAAATGTTGTTACTATGGGTCAAGCTGTAGAAAAACGCCTTGAAGAACTCGAAGAAGAACGCCCGATCGGTATGGAATTAAGCCCGATTTATATGCAGTCCGACGGAGTCGTAAAATCAGTCAATGATTTTGTAATAAATTTAATAGAATCTCTAGTAATAGTTGTCGGAGTTCTGCTTGTTTTCATGGGAATGAGAAGCGGCTTGATGATTGGTATAGTCTTATTATTGACAGTAGCAGCTACTCTCATAGTTATGAATCAACAGGGAATTTTTTTACAGCAGGTTTCACTTGCGGCAATGATAATCGCTTTAGGTTCACTCGTTGATAATGCTATAGTCGTTACTGAAGGAATGTTAATCGGGATTCAGCGCGGGGAGTCCGCAGAAGATTCGGCCTCTGATACAGTTTCAGGCTCAATCTGGTCAATGTTAGGCGGAACTTTCATAGCTGTTCTAGCATTTGCACCGATCGGGTTATCTCCTGACAATACCGGTGAATATTGCCGGAGTTTATTGCAAGTTATAGGAATTTCCATGATGTTAAGCTGGCTATTTGCGATAACTGCGACACCTGTAATCGGTAATGTAATGCTTAAGCCCGCAAAGCAGTCAAGTGGAGATCCTTATGATAGTTTCTTATTCAGAGCTTACAGGGGATTCCTTGAATTCTGTCTCCGTAAAAGATTAATGACAATAGCCGTTGTTGTGATAGTATTTGCTTTCTCGCTTATTAC
>CAJOEQ010000296.1 GCA_905233515.1 uncultured Synergistales bacterium | reverse complement strand
GCGTCTTAAATTGCGGGGTGCCTGCCTTCTCAAGCATGTGATAAATTATTGTCTCAACTGGTACTACAAGACAACCCATTGAACGCGCCGCCTCAAGTGCTAAAACGTGATTTTTTTCTGTACGACTCCCAGTAGAATCAGCAGCTATTACTACATTTAAATTATATTTGCTCATCATGTCCATCGCAGTAGCCAGCACGCAAATATGAGTCTCTACTCCGAATAAAATAGCCGTGTCTCTTGTGCCAGCGTTGAAATTCATATTTAAGAACTCATCGCCGAATCTTTCAGCCTCACAGCATGAGAACTCAGTTTTTGCGATTACTGGAGTCGATTCAGGAATTAAATTTTTTAGTTCGCTCAAAGTTTGGCCGATTCCCTTAGGGTATTGCTCAGTTACTATTAACGGCACTGAAAGCTCACGGGCAGCAGTCAACAATTTCACGGAATTATTTATTATTTCTTCTTTATTATATATAGCGGGCATCAATTTTTCCTGAATGTCTATCATTAACAGGAATGACGAACGCGCTTTTATTGATTTATGCACAAAAATTAACCTCCCTGATTTCTTGTTAATTTGAATTATTATATACTATTAAGCAAAGATTAAAGAAAGGATTTATTTATTTCACGTTTTTTGCCATTTATCAACAAAAATTTTAGCGTTATTATGCCAGCAAGGCCGTGAAGATTTGCTATAAAATATTATGTCAGCAAGAAAATTTTTTAAGCAAACTAGCTAAACAATAAGAATTTATTATAGCAGCTAGAAAATTTTAGCAAATAAGCCAGCTAGACAATAAAAAATTAACGTATTGACGATTAAGCACCTGATTAATTATTAAAATTTTTAGCCTTCTTTATGCAAACAAGCCCGCAAATCACTATAATAAAATAATAATTTAACAAGAAAGGATTTTATTATTATCATGTCAGAGAAAAAAATTTTAGCGTTCTTTATTGAGGGCTGCCCTTACTGCAAACAAGCCCGCGAGTCAGTTAATGAACTATCAGCAAATTATCCCGATGTCAATATTGAATGGGTTGACGAAAATAAACACCCTGAAATCGCGAATAATTATGATTATTATTTTGTGCCGTCAATGTTCGTGAATAACAAAAAAATTTATGAATCTCATCGCGGCGAGTCTAAACAAGAATGCTTTGATAACGTCAAAAAAGTTTTTGAGGCTGCTTTATTATAAATTTGACTTAACAGGGCAAAAGTCAAAATAAGTAAAATTTCTGATATAGTTATTAAAAGTCAATGCTATAATTTCTCGCGTCGTTGAGAAATAATGACGGCAAAAATTTAATAATTATATAAAGGAGTTTTTATTATGATGAGAGAAAGATTTTACCCTGTTATGAGAATGATGGATCCTGAAAATATGTTTGATTCGTTTATGAAACCTTTTTTTGAGGGCGATACTTTATCAGGATTCGGCGCAAAAATTGATTTATATCGCAAGGACGGCAAAATTTTCGCTGAAGCAGAATTACCCGGCATTAACCCCGATGATGTAGAATTACACGTTTATTCTGACAGGTTGACTCTTTCAGCGGAGAAGAAATCTGAATCTAAAGAAGGCAGCAAAGATAAAAACTATTTCAGGACTGAAAGAAGCTGGGGCAAAGTTGAGCGAGTCATTTCCTTCCCTGTAGAAGCTGACCCCGAAAGCGCAAAGGCATCATTTAAAAATGGAGTGCTCACAGTCGAAATCAACGAAAAGAGCCAAGATAAAGCTCATAAGAAAGTAAGCATTACAACTGAAGCATAAAGATTGAATCAAAAATTTATTCCCCGTAGTCATAACAGGCCGCGGGGGATTTTTTTTGCGGATTTTCACGGGCTTGGCCGGTTTTGAGCTATTTATTTTTTGAGGCGGTTTATTTTCCTGCGCTGTTACATTTATGCGAAATTTGCGGGTTATTATTTTGTATTCAGTTATTGAGCCGGGTAAATTTTTCGGATTTATTTTTCTTGAAATTATAAGAATTCCATCACTATCTAATTTGCCTAGACATTT
>CAJOEQ010000295.1 GCA_905233515.1 uncultured Synergistales bacterium | reverse complement strand
TTGCTTATATGAATTCATTTGCAGCTTATAAGCTCGTCTCTATCACAGCAGCACCTCAATTATCAGTCCAGCCCGGCAGCTATGTATTTAGCGTAAAATTCGACAGCAAAGATATTAAATCTGCAAGCGTTGATCTTTATGACGAGACAGAATTTGATTTCTACACTGAAAACGAGATGTCCAAAGGCGCGGCACTCGGTGTAAAGGTCTTCACAGTAAACAGTAACAACCAAGTTGTTGATATTACTCCCGCACAGGTCAAGGCCGGCACATACACAGAAGGCTATATTGCTTTCACGATTGACAATGACGGCGTAGTTACAGCAGCAATACAAAATTTATATCCTGCACTCGTTGCAGCAGTCTCAATCAGTGATGTAACTCCTATTATTCCTGTATCAGGAGGCGGCGGCGGCGGTTGTTCAGCAGGATTTAGCGCACTTACACTCGCATTAGTCGGCGGATTATTCGCTTTACGCAGAAAGCAGTAATTACACTACACTATTACACAAATTAAATTTACACAAAATTTTTGTCCTTCCTGTTCGAGAGTGAGCAGGGAGGCTTTTTTTTTGCGCTATAATATTTTATGGAGGTGCTGAATAATTTAATGAAGCATTATATTTGTTTTGATGCAGGAACTCAAAGCGTAAAAGTTGCAATTTATGACGAAAACGGGAATCAAATCGCAGTAGACGTGAATCCTACGACTTTATATTATCCTAATAGCGGCTGGGTAGAAATGGACGTGAAAGAATATTACTCGCTCGCGTTAAAGGGCATGAAAAAATGTGCTGAAATTTTGCGGGAGAAAAATATTCCCCTTGATTCGATTCGGGCAATAATGGGCGATGGGATAATTTGCGGAATAGCAGGCGTTGACGAAAACGGAGTCGCGATTACTCCATATATAAATTATTTGGATTCTCGAACTCAAGAAGACGCGGATTATTTAAGTTCGTTGAATCTCGACATATGGGCGCGAGAGACAGGAAATCCTGAGCCTTTATGCTTATTTCCGGCGTTATTTGCGCGCTGGCTGTTGAAGAATTCACCGGAATCAAATCGCATTAAGAAATTTATACACAATGCACCGTATATATTAATGCACCTTGCAGGCTTGAAAGCTGACTCGGCATTTATAGACTGGGGCGCAATGTCAGGATGGGGACTCGGCTATGACGTGATTAATAAAACGTGGTCGGACGAGCAATTAAAAATTTTAGGAATAAACAAAAATTTGATGCCTGAAATCAAGAAACCTTATGACATTATCGGCAAATTATCACGAGAGGCGGCAGAAATTACCGGACTCCCTGAAGGGATACCCATTTGCGCAGGAGCAGGCGACACAATGCAATCTCTACTAGCTTGCGGAGTCTTTGAACCCGGTCATGCTGTTGACGTTGCAGGGACTTGCTCAATGTTTTGTATTTCTACGAATGGGATTATACCCGGCTTAAGCAAAAAGGGTAACGCGTTAATATTTAATTCGGGGACTCTTCCAAATACTTATTTTTACTGGGGATTTGTGAGAACCGGCGGGCTTGCTCTTAGATGGTTTAGAGATAATATTTGCAATCAGCCCGGAAATGATGAATATTATAAATTTTTGACAGAAGGCGCGAGGGAGATTCCGGCGGGTTGTAACGGTTTGAGATTTCTCCCATGGCTCACAGGAGGCCCGGAAGGTTTTAGACAAGTACACGGCTGCTTTATAAATATGAACATGAACACGAATCAATTTACTTTGTGGCGTGCAGTCCTTGAGGCAATAGCAGGCGAATACGGCGAAATTGCAGACAGGTGCAGAGAGTCAGGGACTCCGGTAAACCGCGTAATAATCACTGAAGGAGGCAGCAAGGACACTTTATGGAATCAGATTAAAGCCGACATGATTCAAGCTGAGACTATGACTCTTAAGACAGGTGGCGCGCTTGCTACTAATGCGATAACAGGAGCTTATGCAGTAGGAGACTTGAATAACATTCCCGAAAAATTACGCGAAAATTTGACAGAAACAGGAAGATTTAA
>CAJOEQ010000294.1 GCA_905233515.1 uncultured Synergistales bacterium | reverse complement strand
ATCACCTACAGTAACTTTCAGTGTACCGTTGAGAGTTAATTCTTTTGTCCCTGCATCAAGAATAAAATCCACTGTATCATTTGCAGCACCTACATAAAAAGCCCCTGAAGCGTCGTTACCTTTATAAGGTTGATGCAAGGTACTACAAAATACAAACGTTACAGTCTTATTAAATTCTTCTCCCTCAACTGGCGATCCGAAGTCATCTTCGTAACTATGGGCTTTCGAAGTAGTATCATATACTTCTATTGCCGCCGCCGATGCCATAGCCGCAAATGAAAGAATAAAGCACAATACAAGAGCAAGACTAAATATGCGTTTCTTCATGTAAAATTAACCTCCTTACATAAAATTTTCCGTATTCCGAACAGTTATATAAATTTCTGTTCCTTTTCCGTTTAGCGATTAAAAAATTTTGTTAATTTGTAAATTTGAATCATTCGGCCTGATTGACTCCTTCAGGCGTTGCACCCCTTTTGTGAGGGATGGCGGATTCTCGCAAAGCCCGGAGAAATATTCCCCGCGCACCGTTATAATCACGGTCTAATGTGATATTGCCGTCTCTAATAAATTTCTTACCCGGAGACTTTATTTCGCCGTTCCATGAACAAGTTTGCGAGGTCCAGTCTTCATTTTGCGCGATAATTTTTCGTCCGTACTGCTCGGCTTTTGTCCTGATGAAAACATGAAATCCCATGTGAGCCCGCTTGATTACTTCTCTCACCGTGCGCGAGTAAAATTTTTCTGTTAAGTCCGCTCTAAATTGCGGTAATGCAATAACGTCAAAATTTTTAACGATGAATAATGCAGTCTTACGGGTTAACTCGTCAGTAAGATTAATGATTCTCCAGTAAAGCCGCTCTGCTGCTCTCTTCATTTTTACGCGCTGTCTGTGATTTGCCTGAGACATTCTTAAATTCAAGTCGTCAAGATAAATGCATAAGCTGTAAATTTTTGAGAAAGCATTACGGCCGATTTTGCCGCACGAGTCAAGACTGTAGAACGTGATGAAATTTCTAATGCCCGGATCAAGAGAGACCGCGCGCCCTTGCTTATCGGACGCAATAGAAATTTTTACGGGTACGCAGATAAACCATTTTCCTGATTCGTAAGTGAGTTTGCAATTTCCTTCAGGAGCGGGAATTTCTTCCGAGTGAGTCATTTCTCCCAGGAAATGCGTATAAATGCCGCGATTACTCACTGATGATTTAGGAATTTCAAGAGTTTGCTTTGCGTCTCGTCTGGCTCTGAAATTTGCGCCGTCATTGTGTGATGTCATATAGGCATCGTGAATAGCTGTAGATTTAATCTGAGAGGGTACATTTTGCGCCCATTCCGGTAAATCTTGTAACAACGAGCGTTTAATCTCTAGCCAGTCCCTATTATTGCCGCGCGAAATAATTTCAAGAGTCCGATTATATACGTAACGTGAAGTGCCAAGCCATTGATTCAAAATATCCTGCTGTCTTGAATCAGGATAAATGCGAATCTTATGCGTTGTCTTACAAGCTGAGTTAAATGGCAGATAATGACACTCTGACTCGAACCAAGAATTATTTATATTTGTATATATATAATTAGTAGATTCATTGTCAAGCGAGTCAATTACTTCATCACTAGGCAGCCACAAAGACGGCGATAACGTTTCGCAAATCTCGTCCCAGTATCCGCGAGCAAATTTTTTCATTTGCTGACACCTCCGGCAATAAGTGAATTGAGCGATAAAATTTTTCTCCCTTTTCTCCCTTCAATGCCGAAATACAGGCACGATAAAGAATTTATTAAATTGTACATAAAGCCAAATCTCGGCATTACTTGTCACCCGCTTTCATAAGATTTTCACAAGATTTTCACTTGTTATAAACAATCTCGGTGCTTTGTGCGTGAATCTTTAGCGTTTACGAGATTTAAATAAATTTTATCATGATTTTGCGAGTATAAAAAATTTATTATTGCTGAATTTGTGCGAATTAGTGAAAAATGCGCGGGCTTGTGTAAAAAATTGCTGTTCTCGTGTGAGTCAGCTATAAATTTATGCGTG
>CAJOEQ010000293.1 GCA_905233515.1 uncultured Synergistales bacterium | reverse complement strand
AACTCGATAAAAATATTATTGCCTCAATCGCTCAAGGAATCCGCGCAGATAGTTCTGACTCTGAAGACTGGGAGAAATTACGCAAAATTTTTGTAAATCCCTCTCTTCAAATGGTAAGCTACACAATCACCGAAAAAGGTTACGCGCTGCGAGACATGAAAGGTGAATTAATGCCTGTTGTAGTATCTGACATGAAATCAGGCCCCGACAAACCTAAACACGCAATGAGCGTTACAGCCTCGTTATTGCTTGATAGATTCAGGGCAGGCGCAAAACCTATCGCAGTCGTAAGTATGGATAATTGCTCACACAACGGCGAAAAATTACGCGCGAGCGTTTTAGAAGTCGCTAAATCATGGGTAGATAACGGATTCGCTGATAAAGAATTTTTCTCATGGATCAGCGATGAGTCACAAGTTTCATTCCCGTGGTCAATGATTGACAAGATAACCCCGCGCCCCGCTGAAATAGTAGAGAATCAGCTAAAATCACTCGGAGTCGAAAATATGAGTCCGGTAATTACAAATCGAAATACTTATATTGCACCGTTCGTGAATGCTGAAGCCCCGCAGTATTTAGTCGTTGAAGACAAATTCCCGAATGGCCGCCCGCCTCTTGAGAAAGCCGGAGTTTACATGACTGACCGCGATACAGTAAACAAGACCGAGCGCATGAAAGTTACAACATGTTTGAACCCGTTGCACACTGCATTAGCTGTATATGGGTGCTTGCTGGGCTATAAAAAAATTGCTGACGAGATGAGCGACCCCGAATTAAAGAAACTCGTCGAGCTGATAGGCTATAAAGAGGGATTGCCGGTTGTAACTGATCCGAAAATTTTAGACCCGAAAAAATTTATTGATGAGGTTGTAGGAGAAAGACTCCCGAATCAATTTATGCCTGACACTCCGCAGAGAATAGCAACTGACACGAGTCAAAAAATTCCGGTGAGATTCGGCGAAACTTTAAAGAGTTATGCTGCTGATAAATCACTTGATATTAAATCATTGAATGCTATTCCGTTGGCATTAGCTGGGTGGCTGCGTTATCTGGGAGGCACTGACGATAAAGGCCAAACTATGGAAGTGAGTTCGGATCCTATGCTTGCGACTCTACAGGCAGAACTCAAGAAACCGGACGGACTCCGCGAAATTTTGAGCAACGCAAATATTTTCGGAGTGAATCTCTATGAGGCTGGACTCGGTGAGAAAGTAGAAAAATTCTATAACGAGTTAAACGCGGGTGCGGGATCTGTCAGAGCAGTGCTTAAAAAGTATCTTGCATAAATAAATAAAATAGTCCCCCGTGAAAATTTTTCCATCATGAGGGACTAAAATTTTTTATCGTGAATAGTGCGCAGTCCCATAGCGGTCAATCTCGATCTCATAAATTTCGAATAAATCAAGATCGTGCCATTCCCATTTTTTGCCGTTAGTTAAATCGACTCGTAAATCCCAGTAACGAACATTACGGCGGTTGCGGTTATGAAAATTTATTGTAGTGTGCCAGCCGCTTTTAAGAGGATTCATGTTGACTTTATCGGCATCGCTCCATCTTCTATTAGACGAGGGGCCGACCCATACACGTCGAAAAGTTCTGCCGCTGCTGTTGACGAGTTTAAAATTTTGCGCCATCTCTGCAAATGCCGCACTCGTTAATATTGCGACTAACAATAACGCTATAAAAATTTTTTTCTTGTTAATGTTCATTCAAATAACACTCCTTTGTTAAAAAGTTAAAAAATTTTGCTAAAATTATAAAGCTGGATTTTACGAGAATGATATAAATTTACAGCTTAAAGCACTCACAAGTCAATACGCCCTAATACACAAAAAAATAAATTTCAGCGTAATTTTTCATGGCAAAACATAAATTTTTACTAATACATTTACTAATACAAAAATATTGAAATTTTCTAGTTATTGCAAGAATTTACAGAGCAAAAAATTTTGTTATATATGCAAAAAAATTTTAATGACTCATCACGCAATTTCACGTATTGAATTAAAGCGCGCTTTATCGTTTATTTTTACTCACACAAAAAAATT
>CAJOEQ010000292.1 GCA_905233515.1 uncultured Synergistales bacterium | reverse complement strand
TAAAGAAAATGAATCAACGCAAGAATCACAAGAATCACAAGAATCAACAAAACAAGAATCAAAAATTCAAGAAATTATTACACCTGTAAAAAATGTAGTTATTCAGGACTCACTAGCAATTATTTTATCGTATGAGAATAAGAAATATAGACCTGCTTTTATGCAAAAATTTATTCACTCTCTAACTCAAGCAAATATTAAGCCTTCAATTATTGCATTACTCGATAACGCCGTAAATTTAGCTGTTTATGACTCTAAAACTTGCTCAGACTTGAAAATTTTAGAATCAAGCGGCGTAAATGTGTTAATTTCTGACTCATGCGCTGATAGACTCGGACTCACTGAGGCAATTGGCGCGGGCGTTTTATCTGACATGAGCGAAATTCTTGAGAAAATTTTTTCATGCGAGAAAGTTTTTAGCCTATAATAAATTATTTTATTCAGGAGGTTATATTCAAGAATGGAAATATTTCTGCTAGTTTTTACGTTAATATTTATCTCGTCAAGGTGCTTTGCTGCTCAACACTGGGAATCAAACGCAGATAGTCCCGTAATGGCCGGTAATCTGCAATATCATATACAGTGCAAAGAAGGCGATATAAATAAATATGTCTTGCTGCCCGGAGATCCTGCACGGACTGATTTAATCGCTAAAGAATGGGACGAGTCAAAATTTATCGCTAATCATCGCGAATATAAAACTTTCAGCGGCAAAATCTCAAATATTCCCGTCAGTACCTGTTCGACTGGTATAGGCGGCTCATCTGCTGCAATTGCTATTGAAGAACTTGCGAATCTCGGTGCAGATACTTTTATACGTATAGGAACATGCGGGGCAATAGATCCAAATATAAATTGCGGCGATATTATAATTTGTTCGGGAGCTGTCAGGCACGACGGAACAAGCACGAATTACGTAGATTTAGCTTATCCTGCAATAGCAAATCATGAAATTACTTTAGCTTTAATTGAGGCATGTGAGAGGCTCAAGAAAAAATATCATGTCGGGATTTCGTGTTCTACTGCGTCATTTCACGCGGGACAAGCTAGACCGGGATTTAAAAGTTTTTCGCAGTCATTTCACCGTGAAAAAATAAAAGATTTACAGGACTCGCGAGTCTTAAATTTCGAAATGGAAGCGGCGACTATTTTCACACTTTCTAATTTGTACGGACTAAGGGCGGGGGCTGTCTTTGTAGTAGTTGCTGACAGGAATAAAAATAAATTCGTTTATTCAGGCATTGAAGACAGTATTATAATTGCAAATGAAGCTGTAAAAATTTTAGCCGGCTGGGATAAATTGAAAGGTGAACGCAAATATTTTTATCCCGGATTATTGCTTAATTCAAAACAGGAGGAAAAATAAATGGCATATAAACTCGGGGAAGTAATGATCTCGCGCGAAAAAATTTCAGGCCGTATTAAGGAACTCGCAGCAGAAATTACAAAAGATTATAATCAAGATAACAGCGTAGTCCTTGTAGGAATTCTTACGGGTGCGGCGGTATTTCTCACTGATTTAATTCGCGAAATGCCCGAAGATATGGACGTTAGAATGGATTTCATGTCCGTTGCGTCTTATGGAGACGGCACAGAAAGCTCCGGAGTCGTCAGAATCTATCACGATTTAAAGCAAAGTATCGAGGGCAAAAATGTTATTGTCGTTGAAGATATAGTAGACTCTGGGTTAACTTTATCGCATTTACTTGACATTCTCAAAGCTAGAAATCCTAAGAGCTTAAAAGTTTGTGTCTTGCTAGATAAATACGAACGCCGAAAAACTGAAGTAAAAGTTGATTACTGCGGATTCAAGATTCCTGATAAATTTGTTGTCGGTTATGGGCTTGATTACGCTAGCAAGTGGCGGCACCTGAAGGACATTAAAAGCGTAGTAGACGAATAAATTATAAAGCGGTCTTCTTGAGAGATAAAAGAATAAAATGTTTCAGGAAGACTGCAATTTTTACTAATACAAAAAGTTGACTTAATTTAAGATATAGCAATAACTCACATAGTAAAAAATTTTCTTATCAACGCAATTTTTTATCGCAAAATTTTC
>CAJOEQ010000291.1 GCA_905233515.1 uncultured Synergistales bacterium | reverse complement strand
GGCTAGACAATTTAGACGTGTTAAACGCTGTGAGAATTCCATCAATAAGCTCATTAAATAAATTCAATACGTATTATCCTAAAATTTTATCAGGCTACACAGAAACAGGCATAAATAAATCTTCAATCGAATATGAGCAGGCTATGAAAATTATTCAAGATTCGCAGCTGCCTCAAGATATATTAATAGATCATCAGCTCATGAAAAATTATGTGCGTCTTAGTATAGCCGATCTTGCTGATATAGAATATAACTCTGAATTAGGGGAATTTAATTTATCGCACGAACAAAAAAAAGCCGTCAAAAAAATTTATTCACTCTACAATCAAGATAAAGAACTTCACGCAAAAACTATTGAAGCATTCTTAAATCTATGGGACAGCTTTGAGACACTCAAGCAAATTAAAATTTGGTATAATAGCATTCGTCAAAATATTTCTGTTACTTCTATAGGCAAAGCATTAGCACACGCAAACGCACATAGATTATATACAGATTTACCCAGTTTGGAGAGTCTATCATGAACGAACGCGAATTTTACGAACTCACTTGGCCGGGCAAAAACGCCGCTAAACTCGAAGCAGCCTCACCAACTGATAAAATATTGCGCCCAAATCCGAATTTAAGCAAAAATTTTGACTCAACTCAGAATTTATATATCGAAGGCGATAATCTAGAAGTCTTGAAAATTTTGCAAAAAAGTTATATGAAACGAGTCAAATTAATCTATATAGATCCGCCCTATAACACCGGAAATGATTTTATTTATCATGATGACTTCTCACACTCTCAAGCAAAAGAACAACAGCAGCAAAAAATTTTTGACGACGCGCTAATTTCCGCGAAAATTCAAAAAGTAATCCCCGCTTTCATTCGGAATGGTGCAGCATGATTTACTCAAGATTAAAGCTCGCTAGAAATTTATTAACTGATGACGGCGTTATTTTTATCTCAATCGATGACAACGAACAGGCCAATTTACGCAAAATCTGTGATGAGATTTTCGGAGAAGATAATTTTATCGCGTGTTTTCCTCGTGTTACAAAAAAAGCTGGCAAAGCTACAAAGGCAATAGCTAAGAATCATGATTATATTCTTGTATATGGTGTAACAGACAACACAATTTTTTATCTTCCTTCACATACTGATGAAGGCTATAAATTTTCAGACTCTTTTGAATCTGAACGTGGAAAATATAAACTGAATCAAACGCTAGATTATAATAGTTTACAATATAGTAGTAGTATGGATTATCCTATGACCATAGACGGAGAAATTTTTTATCCGGGACAATCATATGAAAAATATATAGAACGCAAAAAAGGTAATCATGCTCGTGTTGATTGGGTTTGGCGTTGGAGTTCAGAACTTTTCGATTTCGGTTATAAAAATGGATTTATAGTAGTAAAGAATTCTCGCATATATACGAAAACATATCAGAACGCAAAAATTGTTAGGACTTCTTCAGGATTCAAAATAGAATACATAGAGAGAACAAAATTTATTTCTACGCTAGAATTTACCAATAATCAATATTCTAATGATAATTCAAAAAGTGATATTGTAGATTTATTTAATAGTAATATATTTGAATACTCCAAGCCCGTAGATTTAATACAGCAAATTATTAGATATGGAACTTGCAATATTGATATAATTCTTGATTTCTTTGCAGGCTCATCAACAACAGCCCACGCCGTTATGAATTTGAATAATGCTGACTTAGGCGGCAATCGAAAATTTATACTTGTACAAATTCCCGAGTCCTGCGCTCCCGAGTCTGAAGCCTTCAAAGCCGGTTATAAAACTATTTGCGATATAGGCCGCGCAAGAATAATTAAAGCCGGTCAAAATTTACAATGGGGCGACAAGGGATTTAGAGTCCTTCAGGTTGACTCGGGCAATTATAAAAATGTATTTCTCTCACCTGAAGAGTACACGCCCGAAATTCTTGACACTCTAGCAGAAAATATTTTATTTGCTCAAATTTCAGAACTTGGCCTGCCTTTAAGTCTTGAATACAGAGCGGAAATTGTTGACGGGTTCACTCTGCATTATTACGGAGAAAATAAGATAATAGCCTGCTTTGACAAAAATATAAATCGCCCGTTAATTGAATATGTAGCAAAGAAGAGGCCGGAGCGCGCGTTATTCCGTGACTCATGTTTTGAGAATGTGAACGACATGATAAATTTACGTCATATTTTTGCGCATTATGCAGAGTCAGAGATTATTATTTTATAGATTCGAAGATAACAGCATGATAAATTTACGTCATATTTTTGCGCATTACTCGGAGTCGGAGATTATTATTTGTAAATTCTAAGATAACAGCAGATAAACGGGCGGGAATAAAATTTTTTGCACTATATAAAATATGAAGGGAGCGGGGGAATTTGGCAATTAGGCTTAAATTCATAAAACAGGATTTTCAAGAGAGAGCGGCAAAATCAATCTGTGATTTATTCAACGGTCAAGATAATGAAAATTTTTCATTTACAGGCCGGAATGAGGGCGAAATTTTTTCATTTACGGGATTCGGGAATCGAGAAATTATTATAGACGACTCGCAAATTCTCGCAAATCTCCGTGAAGTTCAGGCAAAAAATAATCTTCCGCAATCTGACTCGCTGTCTGGTAGAAATTTCACGGTCGAAATGGAGACAGGCACGGGCAAAACTTACACATATATACGCACTATTTATGAATTAAATAAATTATACGGCTGGAGCAAATTTATTATAGTCGTTCCCAGTATAGCAATACGCGAGGGAGTTTATAAAACTTTTGAGATAACTCAAGAACATTTTAAAGCGGATTATACGCAGCCGATAAACTATTTTATTTATGACTCGGCCAAGACCGAAAAAATACGCCAATTTGTTGAAGACAGTAATTTGCAGGCGATGATTATAAACTCACAGGCTTTTAACTCAAGGGATGAGAATTCGCGATTAATTCACAAGAATATTGACAAGTTCGGAGGACGCAAGCCCATTGATGCAATTTCTTCAGTCAGGCCGATAATTATAATTGATGAGCCTCAATCAGTCGAGGGAGCAAAAACTCGTGAAAGCCTGAAGGATTTTAACGCGTTATTTACTTTGAGATATTCAGCGACTCCGAGAGAAAAATATAATCTTGTCTATAAACTGGGAGCAAGTGAGGCACTAAGCAAAAATTTAGTCAAAAAAATTGCTGTAACAGGATTCACATTTGCAAATATTTCGGCGGGTTCGGGCTATGTTTATTTACGAGGCATAATAAAATCTGAACATGACCCGGCGGCAATGATTGAATTTGAGAAGAGGACTCAGACAGGACTGCAAAGAGTAACGCGAAAATTACAAGAGGGCGCAAATTTATTTGATTTATCGGGCAATCTCGACGAGTACAAAGACGGCTATATAATTCGCACGGTTGACGGCTTAAATAAAAGTGTTGAATTTCTTAACGGCGTAAAACTTTCAGAAGGAGAAATAACGGGCAATTTAAACGAGGAGCAATTAAGGCGCATTCAGATAAGAGAGACAATAGAGACTCATTTAAGGCGTGAGAGAATTTTATACAAACTGGGCATAAAAGTTTTATCGTTATTCTTTATTGATGAGGTCGCGAAATACAGAAAATATAATGATGACGGCGAATATAACGGGATTTATGCGAAAATTTTCGAGGAAGAATACAGCGATGCAGTAAAAAATTTTGAGAGTCATGACTCTTCTTATTCGGGATATTTAGCGGCAATTAAGCCGGAAGCGACTCACGCTGGGTATTTCTCAATCGACAAAAATAATCGCATGACCGACGGAAAAATTAACAAGAAAGAAGGCACAAGCGACGATATTTCAGCATTTGACTTAATTATGCGCGATAAAGAAAGACTCTTGAATCTCGGTGAACCTGTAAGATTTATATTTTCTCACTCGGCTTTACGTGAAGGCTGGGACAATCCTAACGTGTTTCAGATTTGTACGCTGAAAAATTCTACCAGTGATATACGCAGGCGGCAGGAAATAGGGCGGGGTTTGCGTT
>CAJOEQ010000290.1 GCA_905233515.1 uncultured Synergistales bacterium | reverse complement strand
CTAAAATTTTATTCACAAGTTTAACAATGCCGGCTATTATAGCACAGTAAAAAATCTATAAATCGGCGTAATTTCGCATTCTTTCAGGAATTTATAAAATTTTATTCTGTAATTTTATGAGATTTCCAAGCTAAAAATTTTTTCTCACACTAATTAACTAGTGAAGACCAACTATCGCACTAACTGAAAATATTTCGCATTTTATCAGCGCGGGAATAAATAAGGCAATTTTTCCATGCTAAAAATTTTCTTGTAAATTATTTCGCTCATCATTGACCCATAAAGGCCAAATTTTCCGGAGTCTATCTGACAATTTACGAGTCAGCTTGCTTGATTCTCCGGCTGAATTCACACTGACTGAAATATTTTCGCAATTTATTAACGACGGGAAAAAGAAATCGCATTCAGTCTTACAATCTGCAATATTCACGGGAATATTAAGAGATTTTGCCGTGTCATGAACGAGTCTATTAATTTCGCGATTATCTGACGCAGCAATCACAAATAAAAATTTTTCTTCAATATCAGATATAATAAATTCTCGGCAAATTTTTATGACTTCACGCGGGAATTTCTCAGTAAAAGACGGACTCACAGCTGTAACTTTTGCGCCGCACCTCAATAAAGTATCTGCACGCCTCGCAGCAACTTGACCGCCGCCCACTATCAAAATTTCACGCTCATGAATATTTATTAACAACGGAAATAACGGAAATTTCACGAAAATATTTATCTCCCTTCTTGTTATGTCTTGTCATGCTATTATTATTATAAATTTTTTACTGGGAGTGAGTATAATTCATGAAAAAATTTGCAGCGTTTATATTAATTTTTCTCGCGTTTACAGGGATGAGCGAGGCTTTTATACGTGAAGGCAGAATACCGGGCAAAAGCGGACTTGCTTTTTACGGAGTGCGCTATGATTTCGACAGTTTGACTCTTTCAGTTAAGAACAGCACAAAATATAATAAAACTTTCGGAGGGAGCATGTTATTTTTTGACAGACATAATAAACTCGTGGCAAGAGCAGAAATCAGACCGGCAAAAATTAAGCGGCACTCATCAAGAAAATATAAAGCGTTTTTCACTAAAGGCAGCGGCCATGAAGCAAGACAAGCAAGTTTTCTCGAATGGGAATTTTAAGAAATGACATCAACACCTAAAATTTTTTCGCTTGTACTTAGCGGCTTGAGAGACAACAATATAGCATTTAGTGATTTACAGAAATTGCTTGATTCTCTGGGATTTTCTCATCGCACAAAAGGGAGTCATTTTATTTATTGGCGCGAAGGAATCGAGGAAATTATAAACATTCAGCCCGATGGGAACAGCGCAAAAGCCTATCAAGTTAAGCAAGTGCGAAATATTATTATTAAATACGGTCTAATGCTTTAATTTATGGAGGTTATTTATATGGACAAATACGAGAAAATTATTTACTGGTCAGAGTCTGACAATAAATTTATTGTTGAAGTTCCGGAGCTTGCTGGCTGTATGTCAGACGGTGAGACTCCTCAAGAGGCACTATATAACGCAGGAATAATTATTCAAGAATGGATCGAGACAGCTATATCACTTGGCCGCGAAATTCCTAGACCAGCCGGAAAATTAATTTATGCATGAGGTGATTTCATGAGCGCAAAAAAATTTATTCTAGCAATTATTATATTTACTAACTTTCTTGACTCAGCCTATGCAGTCTCAAACAGTGCAGACGCTTTTATGTCTCTTCCATTCGGGCACTCCTACGAACGGACTCAAAAACGCATGAAAACAAGCGGATCAGTAACAAAGACTCCCCGCAAAGATTCTCTAACAATGGAAGGAATGTTTGAAGGTTACCCGGCAACTTATATATTCAGCTTTCACAAGCAAAAATTTTTGAAGACGAAGGCCGTTTATCTTCAGAGTATGGGCGACGCGGAGAAGGACCGGCAATTTTACGAGCTTTTACAGAAGGGCTTTAACAGGGCTTACGGTTCAGGCAATGAGAGACCAAAGGCAGCGACTCGAACACGCGGAAAATTAATATTAAATAACGTATGGACTCCTGATAGATTTACGACAATAACAATGAC
>CAJOEQ010000289.1 GCA_905233515.1 uncultured Synergistales bacterium | reverse complement strand
TCTCATGAACCGCGAGACTTTCATTAACGCGCAGACAGCATGCGATATGAAATTTGCAGACGAATACATCAAAGACGAGCCTAAGCCTGAGCCCGAACCCGTCAATAAAATGATGACTCCGCCCGTAAATTTTCTGCCCGTCAAAGAAAAAATTAATCCTCAGGAACAAGCAGTTAACTTAATGGCAGGTTTCATAAATGGCAAACGCAAAATATAAATTACTCAAGCGATTTATCTTTAACGGGAAAGATGTAGAAGAAGGAAGTCCGGAAGAAACTGCGCCCCTCACTGAAGAAGAAATTGCATTAATGGAAGAGGCCGACCGCGAAAATGCAGAACTAGAAGCAGAACTAGCAGCCCACATGAAAGCACTTGACCAGGAAGAGAAGGACGCGAAATTAACACCGGAAGAACGTAAAATTTTAAAGCGTTCAAAAAGTTTAATCGATCCAAAGGAGTTTGATTCAAATGGCAGATAACGAGACACAAGGCACTACAAGCACAAGATACGAGCGCAAATTAATCGAGTCAGGCGGCGTAATGGTCCGTGATGAATTAATCGCAGGAATCTTCAAAGGCTGTCCTATAAAAATTTCTCAAGCGGGCGAATATAAAAGAGGCCTGCTCATGATGGAAAATAACGGCGAATATATTCCCGCAACAGCAGCAGGCACGAAAAATAAAAACTGTATTATTCTCGCAGATGATTTAACACTAGTCAGCGGCGAATATGCAGAGGCGGCCGGGTATTATTTCGGGAGATTCAAGGCTGACAAAATAATTCTTGCCTACGAGACAGAAAACGACTCGCACGATGAATTAATTGACGCAATAAGAATCAATTTACGCATGCAGCATATTGAACTTGTATAAAATTTTGAGGTGATAATCATGATAGATTTTTACGATCCTAAGACTTTACGCGGCGTTATTCAGAAGGTCGAACCGGTCAGAACATTTTTTAAATCGCGTTTTTTCTCGGAGACTGTAACTTTTCCGACCGAAACAGTAAGTTTTGAATTTTACGCAAATAAAAGACGACTCGCGCCATATTCAAATCCTAGACTCTCAAGCAATTTATTAAACAGGGACGGCTACGAGGTCAAGACTTATCGCACACCTTTAGTCAATCCTTCACGAGTAATTACGAATGACACATTAGCGCAGAAATTATTAGGTGAGAGCCCATATAATTCCGGAGTAACGCCTGAAGAGAGAGCCGCGAAAATTGCCGCAAATGACCTGAACGAATTATTAGACTCAATTGCAAGGCGTATAGAGTTCATGTGTGCGCGGGTAAAACAGGACGGCAAAATAAATATCACAGCACCGGGATTAAATGATGTGCTTGATTATGGATTTAGCAATATCGAGACGACTCAGGCCGCCGACAAGTGGAATGCAAGTTATGATATTCTCGCAAAATTGCGTGAAAAAGCTTCATTATGACGCAAAAACGGAACTAATCCGAGCATGTTAATTCTCGGCACTGCATGAATAACAATAAAATCATGAAATTATTAGATTTGCGCCGTGTTGATGTCGGAGAGATTAAGCCTTCAGAGCTTGAGAACGGAGTCGAATATCTTGGAAGACTCGCGATACCGGGACTCTTCTGCGATATTTACAGCTACAATGAATTTTATTATGACGAGGCAACAGGGGACTCACTTCCATATTTAGACACAAACTGTGCGATACTGCAGAGCGCGAACGAATCAAATTACATGCTTCACGGTGCCGTAACATACATTGACGCGAAAACCGGCGAATATGTAACAGAGATGAACGAGTTTGTACCTAGAACATGGAGCGAAATAGATCCGCCGATAAAGTATGTGAGTGTGTCAAGCCGTCCGTGTCCGATGCCTGTAGATTTGCAGAGCTGGGCTGTATTGAAGGAAGTAATTTAATGATTGATTTAGCGCGTGAATTAAAGAAATTTGCCCGTTCAGAGCATAAAGAATTTGCAGACTTTGTGAATGAAGACATAGAGTGTGATTTTGCTTTTTTCGGGCGGGAATTTGCACGCTTGAATGACATTGACGGCCATAAAATAAGAAGTGTAATAGTGAATGCGGCGGCCAGTGATTTAAATATCGGCGATAATGACGAGTCAGACAGATTAATGAAGTCGCAGATAATTTTATATTGCCCGGTTAATTCGTTTGATGGTCTGCGCAGAGATTTAATAATTCACGTGAACGGCGATATATTCACGGTCAAAGAGTTTCACAATGTAAATAATTATGTATGGCGAATATTGCTTGAAAGGAATGATTAATTATGCAGGCATTAATTGTATTTGTGAGTATTATGGGCGGTGCACTGCTGGGCTTGCTGTTAGGAGCTTCTGTTATGAGGTCGAAATCGAAATTTGACAAGGACGAGTCCCCGTGCTGTTACTGCTATTATTATAATTTTTATGAATATGATGATGATGACGACGACGAGTCAGAGTCAGAATTAAGCGAAAAGAAATGATTACGATATTATTATTTTTTGCGGGGATACTAGCGGGATTTGCCGGAGGCTTTATGCTGGGCAGGGCTCGTGAATGTGATTTCTGCAATGACTGTGCATACAAGATATATTATCTGAGTCATTATATTCAATAACATAAAAAAAGGGGGAGGATAAAAAAATCTTCCCTCTTATGAATCTATTATGCGGGGCATACTATACGCAAATTCTTTACACATTACAGGGCGTCCTGACTGCCAAATTAAGCTCATTTCGCCGAAATATACCGGCCATGTTTCGCACTCTAATAAGCGCGTTTTTACGGGCATTTCGAGTCTGAACTGATTATTTATCACACGTTCAATTAATAAATTTTCGCGTACTCTTTCCTGCATATTGAGAATATCTCTGTAGCCCTGGCATAATTTATTGTCGTCATAGCAGGCAAATAACAAATTCATTTTCACGCGCGAAGAGTCTATACGGCGTTCTTCCTGGTCTTCACACTCGATTAATTTTGCGACAATGCACGGAAAGTTTGAGTCCATGTCTGACTCTCTATAATTTTTTATGCCTGTCATGTCTCTTGTGTTGAAATTCAGGCCTTCCGGAATGGGAATATACTGCGCAAAAATTTTCACTTCCTGCAAAGTGCCTGACTTGTTTAAAAGTGTGTAGCCTCTGAATAAATCTTCAAGTTTTGTAATCATTGCATCGAGTAAATCAAGTTCTGTCATTAATTCATCACCCCTAGTAATCGCATAATTTCATGATTTAAGCGTTCGTTATAATATTTTAGCATTTCAGCACTTAACTTTTCTGTAATTTCCTGATTGCCTAAGACTTGAGGAATTGCCGGGCTTGTGAGTCTCTTAATATTCCACCGGCCTTTACCGACTCGGATATAAGGATAATATTTGCCTGCAATGGGAATAAGAAACGCTTTGCCGAGTGATTTTATGCCATTGCGTTTAACAGCACCTTTTAACTGTGTCTGACTCTTTCCTGCTGGTCTTTTCGGAGTCAAATAGTAGTCTGCTATGCTTTTAACTTTGCCGCGCGATATGACCTGTCCGTAATTAGTGCTTTTCTTTACGGTGATTGAACGTTT
>CAJOEQ010000288.1 GCA_905233515.1 uncultured Synergistales bacterium | reverse complement strand
TAAAAAATTTTCCTCCTGATTTTGCATTAGATTTTTGCGAGAAATAATAAACGTGAAAATTTATTCTGTCAATGTTTTGATATTTATTTCTCATAATGAGTAGCGCATGAAAAAATTACAACAGAAGAATCTCTCTCTTCAATACGATATGTGATTCTGTGTTCTTTATCTATGCGTCTGCTCCATAATCCTGAAAGCTCATATTTTAAATATTCAGATTGTCCTATTCCCTCATTACCGTTACGCATGATGTCTTGAATTATCTGATTAATTTTTGCGAGAATTTTTTTATTTTTTGTCTGCCATTCTAGATAATCATTCCATGCTTCAATCGTCCATGCAATTTTATTTACACGTAAGGCCATTATATTTCCACCAATTCATGTTCAAAAACTTTTCCGGCGTTATATTGAGCTATGCTCTTGCGTAGATGTTCCATATTAGCTTCACAGTAAAAATCATCATCGCCGGTTTTAAGCAATCTTTCTTTTTCCGGGTATGGAATTTCTATACTAAACGGGATTTCTTTAGACCTTATAACTTGTCTCAAGAAAATATTTACAGCTGTCTGCATATCAAGCCCAAACTCATCAAGCAATTCTTTAGCTCTTGCTGCCGTCAAATCGTCAACGTAAACGTTCATTTTTTAAGCCTCCATTTATAGAAAATTTGCTTAAATTATACACGAGAAATTTTACAAGGCGATTATTAGCGAACTGGCTAAATTTTGCGAAATAATGACGAGAAAATTTTTATCACTCTTAAATATTTAAATAGTTTTATCTAATTAACAATAACTCTAAAATTTTCCAGATTAAATCACTAAACACGCGAGATAAAATCTTTCACGCAAAATAAATGATATAATTTAGCAGGTTTTAGCAATAAAACTTTTTTGCAAAATTTTATTTTTTAAGGAGGACTCAATTATGAGCATTCACAGGAAATTTTTTAGCTTTATTGTGTGTATTGCCCTCTTATCAGCTTGGCCGGCATTTGCTGATCATTATGCTGTAACTGATATGACATGGGCAGAATTTTACGCGGGAGAAATCGGCGAGTCTGCGTCAGATTTGTTAAATGAAGGACTCGACGCTGTATCAACTCCGACAATAGCGGCGGCAGGTTCTAGAAAATTATTCCCGCAATTATCATTTGATATACACTCATCTGATAAGTACTCAACGAAAAACGAGACTCTTTTTTACGGAGTTAAAGCTGTTCAAGTCAGAATGTCCGACTCAGTTTATGCGCTCATGAAAGATAATTCACGATTTAAATTTGTTGACTCAGAGTTTGACGAATATAAAAACGTGAATTCTGACGGCTCATTCGGTGCAATGGTAAGCAAGACGAAAACTGACACTTCAGCAAAAGTAAATCTCTTAAGCGGAGCTTCAGCAATATGGGGCAATTATGTCTTAGAAATCTCCGGACTTGATATAACAATAGGCAGCGGAGACACTCGTTACTGGCTGGGCGCGCTGATTGAGACGACCGACGGCAAAATTTACGGAATGAGGCACGACACAAATTTATGGCGGACTGCTGATGATATTGCTTTGAGCATTAAAGACTTTACAGAACCTCACGGAGTAACAAGAGACGGCAAATATACTTCTGATTTAGCAGGTAAGACAATCAAGAAAATTACTTATTTAATCAGCGGCGACGAAAATATAATACTTGATAATTTGAATCTTTTCGTGAAGAATCAAACAAGCGCAACGGTCAAAGCAGTATATGAAGACGGCTTTAATGCAATCGAACTCGGTGCACCCGTAAAATTTGAATTCGCGAATCTTCCAAGCGGAGTAACTTATAAAATTTCGTCAATTTATACAGGTGATAGACGCAACAGGACTTATATAACTGATTATACATATTCAAATAATGTATTGACTTTCACGGGACTAGCACCCGCCGGAAATTATACAGTTATATTTACGACTGATAATTATATTGATATAAGCGCAAATTTTGACCTCTTCACGACTGACGCAACAAATTTAATAATATCTCCAGATCATAATAACGCAGGTGCTGTAAATTTTTTGTTGACACCTTCAGGAGCTTGTGATTCCGTCGACG
>CAJOEQ010000287.1 GCA_905233515.1 uncultured Synergistales bacterium | reverse complement strand
GCTGGTATGGGATCAATGCAGGCCGGTATGAGTTACGAAATGTACGGAGTCGCTGCGGCAGTTATCGGCGGAATTTCAACACTGGGCGGCTCTGGCTTATTAGTCGGAGTTATCGCGGGTGCTTCAGTCTGGGCAATTTTACAGAACGGCTTAACTCTCGCAAATGTTCCTGTTGCAATGAGAAATATTATTATCGGCTTCATAGTCGTAGCCTGCGTATTATTTGACATTATGCGCAGAAACGGAATGATCGGCGCAAAGAAAAAAGCCGCATAAATTGAGTAATTGACGCTCTCTTTATTAATTATTCTTAATTAGTGAATGGGAGCGCAAAAAAATTTTTATAAAATCACTCATTTTGCGGGTAATAAAAATTTTAATTTATGGCATTATTTAATCAATAAAATTTATATTCGGAGGTAGTTATTCATGAAAAAGTTATTAGCATTAGCTCTTGTATTATCGCTCGTAGTTTGCGGGGTTGCTTCGGCAACAGTAAAAACAAAAATCGGTCTCATCACTATGGATCAAATGGACGTTCACTGGGTAAGACTTCAGAAGGCAGCACAGGAGAGAGTCGACGAACTCAACAAGGCCGGAAATGAAATCACAATGGTATGGCTTGCACCCGAGACAAAAGACAATCAGCAGCAAATCGAGAAAATTCAAAACGCAGTAGCTGACGGTGTAAATTATATTATCATCGCATGCAATGACGGCACCAGCGCAAATAGAGCACTTCAGGAAGCACTTGACGCAGGAATCAAAATTATTTACGTCGACGCTCCGGCAACTTTGAAAGCAAGCGCAACATTTGCAACTGATAACTTTGCAGGCGGCAAACAAATCGGCGAATATCTTGCAAAACTTTTCGCAGATAAGGGCGTAACTGAAGGCACAATCGGAATCGTAGACGCTCAGGCCGGTGTTCAGTCATGCCAAGACAGATATGACGGATTCGCATCAGTCTTCAAAGGCACAAAATTTGTACTCGGTGAAAGACAGTACTCAGACGGCGATAACTCAAAGGCTCAAGAACTTGCTAATACTTTAATCAATAACGGAGTAATCGCGATTTACGGAACTAACGACGGTGCAACGAACGGAAGCGCGGCGGCTGTTAAAGACGCAATCAATAACGGCATGAATATTTACTGCGTGGGCTGGGACAAATCAGACTCCAACATTGCACACGTTGAGGGCGGCGAATTATTAGCATTTGCGGCTCAGAATCCTCAAATTATGGGTAAACTTGCAATCGATGCAGTAGTCGACCTTGAGAACGGCCAAGATTTAGGCGGCAAAGTTGTTGATACCGGCGTTTCAACAGTAACTAAAGAGAATGTCGCAGAGTTCAAATAATTAATTGAAATTATTACGCCTCCCGGTGTTAAGCTGGGAGGTATTTTTTTAATTTTTTAGGAGAGTGATTTGTCTTGACTGTTAAAAAATGTTTATTTCCTGTTGCTGGGCTTGGAACGCGATTTTTGCCAGTTACTAAAGAATTAGCAAAAGAAATGTTGCCGCTTGTTAATCGTCCTATTATTTCATACGGTGTAGAAGAGGCTTTAGCGTCAGGGTGCGACGAAATTATTATGATTACTGGCCGCGCAAAACGTTCAATTGAGAATTATTTTGACAGGTCGTTCGAGCTTGAAAATTTGCTGAAATCTCGCGGAAAAGATGAGCTCTATAACATGATTCTAAAAATTTCAAACATGGCCGAGATCTTATATATTCGTCAACGTGAACCGCTCGGGCTGGGTCATGCTGTATTATGCTGTGAGCCGGTTTGCAGGAACGAATTTTTTTGTGTTGCTCTTCCTGATGATGTATTTATCAATGACGGCGGCGATCCGATTTTAGCGCAGTTAAAACACGTTCACGAGAAAATGGGCGGAAGTGTTATAGCTCTTGAAGAAGTACCAGATTCCGAAGTCTCACGTTATGGCATTGCAGAGAGTCAATTTTCAATTGAAGATGGCCGAATTCACAAAATTATTAACATGATTGAGAAGCCTAAACCCGAACAAGCACCCAGCAACTTAGCAATTATGGGACGTTATATTTTATCGCCGAGTATATTTCCGAT
>CAJOEQ010000286.1 GCA_905233515.1 uncultured Synergistales bacterium | reverse complement strand
GGAGGAATCGTCGCAACAATCAACCCCGACAAACCATTAACAGCAGCTGCCCAGCCTCTAGCATAACCGAGTCTAAGCATTTCAGGCCCTAAAATTCTTGTCTCCATTGCTGCGTCTGCAACTGCAGAACCTGACACGCCGCCCATCAAAGTAGAAAGCACGCAAGAAACTTGGCCGATATTTCCGTACATATGACCCGTCAAGACATTTGCAAGCCTCATTAATCGCCTCGTTATTCCTGTAGCGTTCATTAAATTACCTGCTAAAATAAATAAGGGAATTGCTAACATCGTGAAACTTTGAGTCGTTGATATAGATTTCTGAACAAGTATACTCATGGGCAAAGACTTCATAATGAAAAACGCAAATCCTGAAATTCCTATTGCAAAGGCTACAGGCATTCCCAGCACTAAGAAAACTAGAAATATAATTATCGCAGTACCCATGATTATTTATTCCCCCATTCAGATAACGGCGTTTTTATGGATTTAATTAGATTTATTGCTGTATTAATAAACATTAAGCACGCTCCGACTGGAACGCACGAAGTAACCCACGCATATGAAATATTCAAAGTCGTAATCATTCGCCTTGAATAGCCTTGTGCATATTGATAGCCGTAAATTACTAAAGCAGCAAGGAAAATTAATATTATTATCTTGAATGTAATATCTAGAAATTTTTGCAAAGTTTTCGGAAGCATTTTCACGAATAAATCAACGCCGATTAGTCCCGTAGTTCGTATTGCAATATCTCCGCCTAAAAAGCACATCCATGCAAACATTACGAGTGCCGCATCCTGTGCCCAGTTAATAGGATATCCGAATGTCCGTGATAATGCCGCAGTAAATACAAGTAAAGTCAACCCAGCAAGCAATAATAACGCCAGCCACTGTTCAAAATCGCAAAATTTTTTGTATAAATATTTCATGTAAATTAATCACTCCTACAAACAAAAAAAGCGGGGAATTCTTGACACTCCCCGCAAATATTCGCAAAAATTATAGTCCTGCTTCCTTGTAAATGTCCTCGCGCAATTTCGTCCAGCCTAATTCTTCATATGCAGAGGCAGCAGCTTTCTTAAATGCGTCTTTATCAACTTTAGTAATAGTCATTCCGTGATCGACTAAAACTTTTTCTAAATCGGCCTGAGCTGCTTCAATCTCGCGGGCATTCGTGACTCCGTTGTTGTAGCAGGCTTCAAGAATTATTGTTTTGTACTCATCGGGCAATTTCGAGAACCACGCTTCACCGCATACTAAGCAGTTAAATAAATTTATATGTTCAGTCTTAGCTACATATTTGCAGACTTCATAAATATGACTTGAGACAGCCGACGTATATTGAACTTCGCAAGCGTCAATCATTTTTGTCTGCATAGCATTATAGACTTCTGACCATGCTATATTATAAGGAGTCGCGCCCATTGCCTTAATTGACGCGTTATAGGGTGCCGCGCTGGGAGTGCGTGTTACTACACCTTTGAGATCTTCAGGAGTCTTTACTTCTTTATTTTGCATGAAAGATCTTGCGCCGTCATAATAGTTAAAGCAAAGAATCCTCAAGCCCTGATTAACTAACTCATCAGTCCATTTCTTGAATGTAGCAGTGTTTATAACTTTTAAGCCAGCATCATAATTATCAACAAAATATGCCATGTTGAATATGCCTATATCTTTCACGTAATTTGACATTCTGCCAGCGTCACTTAATACTGCGATCCCGATTCCTGCGATTGCCTGATCTATCATGTCTTCTTCTCCGCCTAACTGTGAAGATGGATAAATCGTAACTTTAACGCCGCCTTTTGTCTTCTCGTTGATTTCATCAGCAGCAGCCTTTAAGCCCGCATAAATCATTGATGTTTCTGTCTGAGTCGTCGAAATTCTGAGCTCGAATGTCTCAGCAAACCCCGCCGCACAAATTGTGAAACTCATAACAAGCGCGATTAATACTGCAAAAAATTTTTTCATGGTAATAAATCCTCCCTGTTAAATAAATATTTTTATATGAGTAAATAAATTTTAGCGTAAAAATTTTTGTTATGTATATGCAGAAATGCTTGACTTTAAATATAAGCATGTAAAAATTTCTGTGTTTGTGATAAAATTC
>CAJOEQ010000285.1 GCA_905233515.1 uncultured Synergistales bacterium | reverse complement strand
GCCCCAAGCCTTCCGGATTGGCTTCAGAATGAGGATACAAATGTTCGCGCTTTAAAGTAAACGTAAATTCACCATCATTATCAAAATTAAGTATATCCAGATTCTTTATATAATCCGGGGTTTTTTCATAAACATTTTTAAATAATTCTTTTTCCAGTTCGCATTCCGGTTCTCTCTTTAACATAACAATCTCCTTTATATACGAAAATTATATCATAAAATTAACCTTCCTGCTTACCTATTCACATATATTTATTCAACTGGTACAATTAAATGTATGAATAATATTCTTGAAATAAAAAACTTAAATTTATTTTTCCGTTCTGATGACAAAGAATATCAGGCACTTTATGATATAAACCTGAATTTTGAAAGGGGTAAAATACATTCAATCGTAGGCGAATCCGGATGCGGCAAGACAGTCTCAATGATGTCCGTAATGAGACTGCTTCCCAAAACAGCCTTCATTAACAAAGGAGAGATATTTTTTGACGGAGAAAACCTGCTTGAATATCCGGAAAACAGAATGCGTGACATTCGGGGAAATAAAATTGCTTTAATCCCGCAAGATCCGATGACCTCCCTAAATCCGCTCTATACAATAGGAAATCAGCTTATTGAAGCAATTCGGGCACACAGAAAAGTTACGGAACATCAAGCTTTAAGGAAAGCTAAAGAGGTAATGGACTGGGTCAAAATACCGGATGTTGATAACAAACTAAATATGTACCCGCACGAATTTTCAGGCGGAATGAAGCAAAGAATAATAATAGGAATGGCTCTTGCTTGTAATGCTGAGCTCATAATTGCCGATGAGCCTACAACCGCACTCGACGTCACCATTCAAAAACAGATTATGGATTTGATTTCCGAAATACAAAAAGAGTCTAAAACCACAGTGATTCTTATATCACATGATTTGGCTCTGGTTGGGAATTATGCAGATACGATATCGGTAATGTATTCCGGCAGAATTGTTGAACAGTCCGGCACGGAAGAGTTTTTTAAAAATACCGGACATCCGTACTCCATTGCATTAATTAATTCCCTTCCCGGAGTAAATTCAGGAACCAACCTGAAAACTATACAGGGTGCTCCGCCGGATATCAGGGAACAAATCTCGGGATGCAAGTTCCATCCGAGATGCGAACTCTGCGAAAAAGGGCTCTGTGATTTGAATGTTCCTATCCTGAAGGAAAAACTAAATTCACATTTTATTGCCTGTTTTAAAGTGTAAACAAATGTGATAGAATAGTCTTATGAATGATGTTATAATTTCGCCGTCAATACTATCGGCAGATTTTATGAAGCTGCAAGAAGAAATTGATTCCGTGAGAGAGGCCGGCGCGGAATGGATTCACATAGTGGACTTAGAAGGCGCGAAAAACGGCGAACCTGTGAATATAAATACAATTTTGCGTATTAGTTCAGAGTCCGGGCTTAAATGCGAAGTCGGCGGGGGGATTCGTGATTTGCGAGTCATTGAGAAATATATAAATTCCGGCATTGATAGAATAATTCTAGGGACTGCGGCAATAACTGACAAGAATTTATTAATCAGCGCGATAAAAAATTTTACAAGTGAAAAAATTGCGGTCGGTGTTGATATTCGGGGCGGACTCGTTGCTGTAAAGGGATGGCGGGAAGACTCGGGCGTGAATGCGTTTGATTTTTGCTCAGAGCTTGAGTCAATCGGCATAAATTTTATAATCTGCACTGACATATCACGTGACGGAGCAATGAAAGGCACTAACAGGCAATTATATGCGGATTTGAGCGCAAAATTTCACATGAATATAACCGCGTCAGGAGGAGTCAGCACTCTTGAAGACGTGAAGGCACTTGCAAAAATGGATCTCTACGGGGCAATAATCGGCAAAGCATATTACACAGGAGCAATAAATTTATCTCAAGCAATCGAGGCGGCAAAAAATGATAACTAAGCGAATAATCCCATGTCTAGACGTAAGAAACGGGCGAGTCGTGAAGGGCGTAAACTTTCAGGGCTTGAACGATGTAAATTCCCCTGTTGAGCTTGCAAAATTCTATTCAGACAATGGAGCCGACGAATTACAGCGAGTTCAGACGGGCGCAAGATTTTCACTGATATTTTACGAGAGACTGCCAGAAATGTTTTTATACCGTTGACAGTGGGCGGGGGGATCTCAAGCGTTCAGGATTTCGAACGGGTTTTGTCGTGCGGTGCTGATAAAGTCAGCGTCAATACAGGTGCAATCAAGAATCCCGGTTTAATCCCTGAGGCTGCGAAATTATACGGCTCTCAATGTGTAGTGATTTCTGCTGATGTAAAGCGCGTGAATGGTCAATTTAATATTTTTGCACGAGGCGGGCGCGATGATACGGGAATCGAGGCCATAAGCTGGATAAAAAAATGTGTAGACAACGGCGCGGGAGAAGTAGTATTAAATTCAATTGACACCGACGGAGTAAAACGCGGTTTTGATTTAGATATGCTTGAGTCTGTCTGTGAGGTCGTAAATGTTCCTGTTATTGCTTCAGGAGGTGCGGGAAGTATTGAAGATTTTATCACGTTATTCAAGACATTGCCGAAAGTTGATGCGGGGCTTGCTGCGTCAATATTTCATTTCGGAGAAGTAGCGATTAAAGATTTAAAAATTGAGATGTCAGCTCATAATATACCAGTAAGTTTATAATTATTTGCCTGCGCGGGGAATA
>CAJOEQ010000284.1 GCA_905233515.1 uncultured Synergistales bacterium | reverse complement strand
GAATTTGCTGCGATCCTACAAAATTAACTCGACGCGAAAAAGAAAGAATGTCAAGAACTTTCGGCGCAAGGATTGCTCCCATTATTGGACGCTGGAGCGATATTCCCGCACCCGATATGTATACAGGCGGTCAAGAAATGGTCTGGATCATGGACACAATTTGTAAAATGCTCGGACATTTTGAGCCTGCTATGTTGACAGGAAAACCCATTGACTACTGGGGCGCAAGAGGTCGTACAGAAGCAACAGGTCGAGGCTTGGCGGCTTGTGCATTTGAGTTAATGCGCTTGAAGGGACTTGACCCCGAAAAATTAAAAATTTCCGTTCACGGTTTCGGAAATGTCGCGAGTTATGCAGCTAAATTTTTACAGGAAGCAGGCGCAACAATCGTTGCAATAAGCGACACAACAGGCACATATTACAATCCTAAGGGCGTAAATATCTCTAAAGCATTTGAATACGTCAACAGAGATCCGAGTCAACGAGGCCGAAAACTTGAAGGCTTTGAGTCTGAAGGCTGCGAAAAATTAGGAGTCAATGACGCTATTTTAGTAGATTGCGATTTCCTTTTACCGTGCGCACTGCAGGGCGTTATTAATCAAGATACAGCTAATAAAGTTAAAGCTAAATATATTCTCGAAGGTGCTAACAGTCCGACTACTCCTGAAGGTGAAGAGATTTTAAAAGATGCTGGAGTCATCGTTGTACCTGACTTCTTAGCAAATTCCGGCGGCGTTATCGGGTCTTATTTCGAGTGGGCTCAAAATTTACAGGGCTATTCTTGGACTGAAGACGAATATAACGAGAGACTCGTTAATCTCATGAAAGAAAATTTTAATAAAGTCTGGGACTATGCACAGGACAAAAAAGTTACTATGAGGCGATCTGCCTATATCGCAGCAATTAAGCGAGTCTACGCGGTGTTTATCTATAAATTTTAGTTCATTGTCAATCATCCTTTCTAGCGGTCTTCTTTGTAGAATTCACAAGGGAGGCCGTTTATTTTATGCTGATTTATTCAAGCAAAATTTAAATTAAATTATTCCCCCGCGCTCGTTTGTACACGCAAAAATATATAATCATGTAAAATATTATCAGCTAATTATTTAATGAGGTGTCGTAATGCCTGACAAAACTAATGCAAATATCGGCTTTGAGAAACAATTATGGGACGCTGCCTGTGTATTATGGGGACATATTCCCGCAGCTGAATACAGAAAAGTTATAATCGGTTTAATTTTTTTGCGCTATATATCATCTGCATTTGATAAACGTTATCGCGAACTCGTCAATGAAGGTGAAGGCTTTGAGAATGATAGAGACGCTTATACTATGCTAAATATTTTCTATGTGCCTGAAATTGCGCGGTGGGAGAAAATATCTTCAGCGGCTCATACTCCGGAAATTGGCGAAATTATTGACAAAGCTATGCAGGCTATAGAAGATGAGAATGACTCACTTAAAAATGTACTGCCTAAAAATTACGCGAGCCCAGATCTCGATAAAAAAGTTCTCGGCGATGTCGTTGACATTTTCACAAATAAAATCGACATGTCAGACACAGAAACAAGCGAAGATATACTTGGCCGGACTTATGAATATTGTATAGCTCAATTTGCAGCAAATGAAGGAGTCAGCGGGGGTGAATTCTATACGCCTTCAAGTGTCGTTAAAACTTTAGTGGAAATCTTGCGCCCGTTCGATAATTGCAGAGTTTATGATTGCTGCTGCGGCTCCGGCGGGATGTTCGTACAAAGCGCAAAATTTATACAGGCTCATTCAGGTAAACGCGGGGATTTCTCAGTTTATGGTCAGGAAGCAAACGCAGATACTTGGAAAATGGCAAAAATTAACATGGCTATACGAGGCATTGACGCAAATTTAGGCACTCATCAAGCAGATACTTTTTTGAACGATTTACACCCGACTTTAAAAGCTGATTTCATTCTCGCAAATCCTCCCTTCAATTATCACCCGTGGCATCAAGAAAATTTAAAGGATGATATACGCTGGAAATTCGGGACTCCTCCGGCAAATAATGCTAATTACGCATGGATTCAGCACATGATTCATCATTTAAGTTCACGCGGCAAAATTGGACTCGTTCTTGCAAACGGCGCACTGTCTACTCAAACAAGCGGCGAGGGAGCAATACGTCAAAAAATTATCGAGGCCGATTTAATAGAAGGTATTATCTCAATGCCCACGCAATTATTTTATAGTGTCTCAATTCCTGTAACTCTATGGTTCATAACTAAGGGCAAAAAACAACCGGGGAAGACTCTTTTTATAGACGCTCGCAAAATGGGTCATATGGTCGACAGAAAGCACAGGGACTTATCAGACGACGATATAAAGAAATTAGCTCAAACTTTTGAGTCATTCCAAAATGGCACGCTCGAAAATATTAAAGGCTTTTGCGCAGCTGCTGATTTAAACGATATTATTAAGCAGGATTATATACTCACGCCGGGACGTTATGTAGGAATTGAAGACAATCACAGCGACAGTGAAGAATTTGACGCTAAAATGTCAAGATTAACAACAGAATTATATAATATGTTCGCAAATTCCCACGAGTTAGAAGCGCAAATTATTAGCAAGTTAGGGGCGATGAGTTATGAGGTCTGAGTGGAAAAATTATAAAATTGGCGATTTATGTAAATCAATTTCAGAAACATATAACAGGAATGATTCAGAAGTTATATTAATAAATACGTCCGATGTATTAAACGGGAAAATTCTTAATCATGAGCCTACAGAAAATAGAAATTTGAGGGGACAATTTAAGAAAACTTTTAAGAAAGATGATATTTTATATTCTGAGATAAGACCCGCTAATAAACGATATGCATACGTAGATTTTGACGATACAGAAAAATATATAGCTTCTACAAAATTAATGGTATTGAGACCTAATATAAATTTAGTTCTGCCTCGTTTCCTTTTTGCATTTTTAACATCTAATGATGTACTTACTGAATTGCAACACCTCGCAGAAACGAGATCTGGAACATTTCCACAAATTACTTTTTCATCTGAATTAG
>CAJOEQ010000283.1 GCA_905233515.1 uncultured Synergistales bacterium | reverse complement strand
CGGGTTTGTCCGCGTTTTCGTCCCGCACATGCAAAAACGCTGATAATTCTTAAAATTGCATGTAAATAAAAGCAGATTAACACGAATAATATAATGCTCACTGTAAATTTTGCCAGCTCCTAAAATTGCGCGTAAATAAAAGCAGACTCTCCGACCCGTCCGAATAAAATAATCATGAATGCAAATATAAACGTAAATATTCCTGAAAAATCTTTTTGCTTAGTTAATGCTAAATCATAGAGAAATAATAAAAGTATTTCAGCAAATAAAATCACTGCATATACTGCGCAAGTATTATCGCCCGTAAAAATTAATATCGTGTTAGTTATCGCGCTTATTGAAATATCAAAATTTGTAATCATGCATGAGTAATAATTTATTGCCGAGGTAAAATTTACAGCTCTAAATGGAATCCATAAAAGTATTACTATAATAAATGTGAGAAATTTATTTTTCCTGTTAATAAAAAATACTCCTAAACCGTGAGCAATTCCCCATATTAAAAAATTTATTCCTGAACCGTGCCAAATTCCTGAAACTAGAAAAGTTATAAGCACATTCGCAAATTTTCTCGCTTTACTGCAGCGACTCCCGCCCAGTGGGATATAAATATAATCTCTCAGCCATGACGAGAAAGAAATATGCCACCGAGTCCAGAATTCTTTTATGTTGCTTGAGAAATAAGGCGCGTAAAAATTTCTTGTCTCTCTGAAGCCTAAAATTTGCATTAATCCGTTTGAAATGTCCGACCACCCCGAAAAATCCGCGTAAATCTCAATCGCATATAAGAACGCAGCCAGCCAGAGACTCAAGCCGGGGACTCCTGAAATATTTTCATGAATAGAATTAACATAATTTGTTATCATGTTAGCAACGCATAATTTTTTGAATAAGCCAGCAAGAATCAAGAAAGCCCCTGACTTGGCCGAAATAAAATCAAATTCTAAACGCGTCAAATCTTCTGTAAATTCATTTATTCGCATAACCGGGCCGCTTAAAATCTGAGTGAACATTGAAATATAATTTATATAGTCAATTAGCGGGACTTGTTTAATTTTGCCGTTATAAATTTCTATGTAGTATGCTATTATCTTGAGCGTGTAAAACGAGATTCCCGCCGGAATTATTAATTTTAGCGTGTTCTCATGAAAGAAGCCCGAATAAATAAAATCATATTTCGTGAAAGCTAGCATTAATACAACAGGAATTATAGCAAGTGCTAGGAAAATTTTATTTTTTTTACGAGCTAATAAACTTGCAAGACAGTACGAAAAAATTATCTCACATGAAAATATCGCAATCACTCTAAAACTTGACGCAATACTCACATAAAATAAAGCATTACCAGCAAGCAAAATATATTTTTTTAGTGAATGACTAGCAGCGTGATAAAGAAATATTATTACAAGCGCAAAAATTATAAACGTGATTATATTATTATTCAGCATGATTAAATCTCATAATCTTTAAAAGCTGCCGGATCTATTGATTTGAACTCAACAACTTCACGGACATTGACGCAAAAATTATTTATTATCATCAATCTTACTAAAATATGCCCGTCAATTAAGATTATATGTTTCTCCTTTGCATAGTCTTGTGCAGGTTTGGAAAAACTCGCATTTGTTACTAAGAGTCCCCGCCCTGCTTTTCTTGTTATAGCATCCCCGAATGTCTGCATATTCCAGCTTGTTATAATGCTGCCTTTTTCGAGTTTTCTTGCTTGAATATAAATCGGGTTATAGCCGGGTCTGTCTTCTACTATTATGCCCTGAATCGCTGAACTTGCTGTGCGTCTTCGTGCGTTTTTGTAGACTTCATAGCCCATTCTGATTAATAAGTCAGTAATAAGCTGCTCAAATCCCGTTTGCGATAAAGTATTAATTTTCGCCAAGATTTGATTAGATAAATTCTGATAGTCCGAGCCTTCCGCCTCAGAGCCTATATTAAAATTTAAACCCGATTGTTCATTCATGGAATAATTATAAATTTTTGTAGTGAAAACTCAAACCCGCAAAACATTCTATAACGTCATCAGATTCGCGCGCAAATTTTTTAACGAGTTCAGCAAGAGTCTTAATATATAGCTCGGTCAAGTCGTCATAAATTACTCCGTCGCAAAATATATTATCTGATACGAGA
>CAJOEQ010000282.1 GCA_905233515.1 uncultured Synergistales bacterium | reverse complement strand
AGCGAAATAAAAGATTTTGCAAAAGCCGGCCCATTCTGTTATATTCGCGAAAATTCATGTCTTGAGCAAAATTCTTTTGCCGGCAAATTCGTAGAGTTAAAGAATTCTCATATCGGGGCAAACTCCAAAGTCCCGCATTTGTCCTATATGGGAGATGCTACACTCGGGCATGACGTGAATATCGGTGCAGGCAGTATAACATGTAATTATGACGGTAAGCACAAAAATAAAACTCTAATCGGCGATAATTGTTTTATAGGCTCTGATACTATGTTCGTGGCTCCTGTTGAAGTCAATGACGGGGCGGCGACTGCGGCGGGGTCTGTTATAACTCAAGAAATACCCGATAATTCTTTAGGTATCGGACGCGCAAAACAGGTTAATATAATTGACTGGTCATTAAGAAAGAAATAAACTCGAAAGGGGTTAATTAATCTTGTCAAGAGGAAACGGCATAAAAATTTTTTCCGGCACAGCTCACCCTGAATTTGCCGAGAGAATTAGCAAGGAATTAAATATTCCCTTATCAGATATTAAACGCTACAGATTTTCAGACGGTGAAATCGGAATTAGCTTAAATGAGCCTGTACGAGGCGCGGACGTGTTTATAATTCAGCCGACATGTACTCCGGCAAATGAAAATATTATAGAATTATTAATCATGGCCGACGCTATGAAGAGAGCAAGCGCTCATTATGTAAATGCCGTAATTCCCTATTATGGCTATGCTAGACAAGACAGAAAGGCCAAGCCTAGAGAGCCCATCACTGCAAAATTAATCGCAAATTTATTAACTCAAGGCGGTATCGGACGAGTTATTACAGCTGATATGCACACAGGACAGTTACAAGGCTTCTTTGATATTCCTGTAGATCATTTAACAGGCATGAAATTATTAGCAGGCTATTTTAAAGAGTTATTATCTCAAGAGTTAGAAGACGGTCAAATTGTTGTTGTATCGCCTGATACCGGCGGAGTTACTCGTGCGAGGCGTTTTGCTACACTCTTAAATACTGATATTGCAATAGTCGATAAAAGACGTTCTTATGATGTCGCAAATGTCTCTGAAGTAATTGACATAGTAGGCAAAATTCAAGGCAGAATTGCAATTTTAGTTGATGACATGATTGACACGGCGGGGACGATTTGTCATGCGGCGGATGCACTCAAAGAAAGAGGCTGTGTGAAAATTTATGCGTGTGCTACTCATGCGGTATTATCTGGACCAGCCATTGAGAGAATAAATAATTCTTGCATAGAAAAATTAATTTGCTCTGACACTATACCCATTACGCCCGAAAAGAAATCAGATAAAATCTTGCAATTGTCGATAGCTCCGTTATTTGCTGAGGCCATTAAACGCGTTCACGAGGAAAAATCAATCAGCAACATGTTTGATTAAATAAAAACGTAATAGCGGCTCAAATTCCCGGGCGGGGAAGGGGTTTAAGGGGGAACGGGTACGGGGTTCCCCCTTTACTAACGCAAATTATTTCATTACATAATTTTATAGAAGAGTGCGCAAAAATTCCCGTTTTATTTCAGGTAAGCAAATTTATACGCTATTCCTACGAAAAATACGCCGCCGACTATATTACCCAGTGTTACAGGCAATAAATTATTTAGCATTTCAGCCCATTTTATAGAATTACTTGCGAAAATTCCCGCCGGTATATAATACATGTTAGCAATACTATGCTCAAAGCCTGAAATCACGAACAAGCAAACCGGGGCAAATATCGCTAAAATTTTACCGGTGAAGTCATCAGCTCCGAATGACACCCAGACAGCAAGACAAACAAGCCAGTTACATAATATGCCTCGTATAAAAGCCTGCATAAATGAGAGATTTATTTTTGCAAGTGCTATATTTATCGTGTAATTCTCAAGTTTACCAGTAAGCAAGCCCGATTTTGCTATTAAATACGCAATTAATAAGCCGCCTAAGAAATTGCCGATATAGACTACAAGCCATGATTTTATTAATTGCTTGAAAGTTATTAGCTTTTCAGTTAAAGCAAGTATCATTAAACAATTACCCGTGAATAATTCTGCACCCGCTAAAATGACGAGTATTAAACCGGTCGGAAATATTAAGCCAGCAAGTAATTTAGCAAGTCCCGTATTTGTGATTGAATGTGA
>CAJOEQ010000281.1 GCA_905233515.1 uncultured Synergistales bacterium | reverse complement strand
GCAGGAATAATAAACAATTTCGAGGCCGTCAATGCCATGATTGAGAGCGCACAAATTAACGGAGTCAAATTATTTCTTGAGACTCTAGCGACGGGCTTAATTCTTGATGAGGAGAAAAATATCAAAGGCGTTCACACTAACAAGGGCGATTTTCTTGCTCCAGTGATTATAAATGCCGGCGGTGTTCATTCCGGAGAAATTGCAGAGTGGGCAGGCGATAAAAGTTTTAAGATAATTCCCACTAAAGGCGAATATTATTTACTAGATCGCACGACAGGAAATTTTATAACGAGCTTTTTATTTTCTTGTCCGTCAAAAGCAGGTAAGGGAATCACAGTTTTACGCACTGCAGAAGGTAATTTAATGTCAGGCCCTACAGCTACAGAACAGCAAGACCCTGAAGATAAATCAACAACGCCGGAGGGACTCGCGGAAGTCCTGAAAGGTGCAAGGCGGCTAGTTCCAAATTTCCCGGTTAATATGAACATAACGACTTTTGCGGGAGTCAGAGCAAATACTGAATCGGGCGATTTCGAAATCAGAGCTTTAAAGAGTCCTCGCGGATTCATAAATGCTGCTGGGATAAAATCACCGGGATTCACTTCAGCACCAGCTATCGCGATTTATATAGCTGACTTGATAAAAGAAGAGCTATCAGACAGAATTAAATTAATTCCCAACGAAAAATTTATACCTGAACGCCGGAATATTCCCAGATTCTTATATTTGGATATGGAGTCAAGAAAGAAATTAGCTCAAGAAAATCCGGCATATTCTCAAATTGTCTGCAGGTGTGAGACAGTTACAGAAGGCCAAGTACTTGAAGCAATCAAGCGCGGTGCAAGAACTATTACAGCTGTGAAAATGATGACTCGTGCGGGAACTGGAAGATGTCAGGGCGGTTTTTGTTGTCCGAGAGTCGCAGAAATTTTATCGCGCGAATTAAATATACCTCTTGACGAAATAACAAGGCACGGCGGCGAGTCTAAATTACTTGTCGGGAAGACTAAAGAGTTTTTGCTAAAAAAGGAGGCTGGCACTAATGAATAATAATATAGACGTGTTAATAATAGGAGCTGGCCCGGCCGGAGTCGCTGCTGGTATAGGAGCAAAGCAGGAAGGCGCAAAAAATGTCGTTGTAATTGAACGTGACTGGGATTTAGGCGGAATTTTACAGCAATGCATTCACCCGGGATTCGGTCTCAGGACATTCAAAGAAGAGCTAACAGGCCCCGAATATATGCATAGATTCATAAAACAGGCTCATGAAATCGGCGTAGAATTTCGTACTAATACGATGGTATTTCAAATCGACAAATCTAATAATACAGTCTGGACAATGAACAAAGAACGAGGAATCGAGTCACTAAATCCCCGCTCAATAGTCTTAACAATGGGATGTCGTGAAAGACCTTTAGGAGCAATCAGAATCCCCGGGACTCGACCTGCAGGAATTTATACGGCGGGAACTGCTCAAAGATTCGTCAACATGGAAGGATTCATGCCGGGGAAACGCGCAGTAATTCTCGGTTCGGGCGATATTGGCTTGATAATGGCTCGTCGAATGATCTGGGAGGGTGCAGAAGTCGAAGGCGTTTATGAAGTCATGTCTTGGCCGGGCGGTTTGAGACGGAATATTGCGCAGTGTCTTGACGATTACGGGATTCCATTTCATTTAAAGACTACTGTAACAAAGATTCACGGAGCTGACAGACTCGAGGGCGTTACAGTCGCTGAAGTTGACGACAAAATGACTCCGATAAAAGGCACTGAAAGATTTATAGAGTGTGATACTTTATTGCTTGCTATCGGCTTAATTCCTGAGAATGAATTATCAAGAATGGCAGGAATCGAGATTCACAAAGTAACAGGCGGCCCCGTCGTAAATGATTTATTGCAGACTACGAACCCGGGAATTTTTGCAGCCGGAAATGTCGTTATAGTTTATGATTTAGTTGACAACGTGAGCGATGAGGGACTACTCGCCGGGAAGAATGCCGCAAAATTCGCAGCCGGGGCAATCTCACAGGATATAAAGCGAATTCCCGTTAAAGGCGGCGAAAATGTTAGATTATTTTCTCCTCAATTTGTTACAGGTGAGACAGACACGACAATTTTTATGCGAGTAACTCATCCGATTGAGCAGGCCTGCAAAGTTTTCGC
>CAJOEQ010000280.1 GCA_905233515.1 uncultured Synergistales bacterium | reverse complement strand
GACACTGCACAAACTAACGCGGAAAATATAATAAATAATAATCCCACCCGCGCAATTAGGACAGATGATTTAACAGCTCGCAATGATTCAAGATTCGGAAAAATCGGCGGCACTAACGATCAATTATATGATCAGGCTTTAATCAGGGACGGGAAAATCGTAGACGCTTCACAATTTAAATTTGTCGGGTCAAGTCCTGAGCAGGCACTCGAAAAAATAGCAGGCAAAAAATTTGACAAATATATCAATAACGGCGTAAAAATTTCTGTTCCTTCAGATTATTATGACGGAATTAAAAGCGAAATCCCCCGAAAAATTGAATCTCTTCAAGCACAGCACTCAAAAGCATTACAATCAGGAAATCAAGCACTAGCAGACCAGACAGCCCAGAAAATAGAGAAATATAGAAAAATTGACTCGTGTCTCAGTAAAAGCAAAATATCAAATTCAGAGGCTATGCAGGCACGTTTAAATCCTACTTTTACAACTGCAAAGAATATAGCAAATATTAGTCATTCAGCAGGTATTCAGGGCGCAAAATTCGGCGGGATGATTTCCGGCGGGGTCTCTCTCGTTAAAAATATTTCTGATTATATTTCAGGTGATAAAGATTTCAGCGAGGCCGCTATTGATGTTGTAATCGACACAGGAAAAGGCGCAGTATACGCCTACACTTCTACATTTGGAATCACTGCACTAACAAGCGTTATGAAAAATTCCGGCTCTAGTTTAATGCGTTCAATTGCAAAAACTAATTTCCCCGTTCAAATTGCCGCAGCAGTACTTGAGGCAGGGAAGACTTCAGGTAAGATTGACGGCTTAGAATGTCTTGAGGAATTAGGCCAAAAAGGGACAAATATAGCAAGTTCGGCAGTTTTTGCGTCAGTCGGTCAAGCAATTATCCCGATCCCAGTCGTCGGAGCTGTAGCAGGCTCTATGATAGGTTATGCTATATCAGGCAGCTTATACGGCGCATTTGTTGACACTCTCAAAGCTGAAAAATTTTCACGTGAAGAAAGAATCAGAATCGAGCGCGAATGTAACGAGGCTATTAACGCACTCAAAGAATATCACGAAAAAATTAATTCTCTTATTTCGCAGTATTTAACAGATTATATAATGACGTTTAACACAGCATTTGACATCATGAAAGAGTCTTTAAATCTAGGCGATATTGACGGCTTTATATCAGGAGCAAACGCAATCACTCAAAAATTAGGCGGCACTGTGCAGTTCAGAAACATGAACGAATTTAATAATTTCATGGATTCTGATGAGGCATTTATATTATAAATTATTACGTGAAGGGAGCTAAATAATTTGGGGAAATTTCATTATTATGAGCTTGAAGTTGAAGGTAATTCATGTCCGTGTTTTCGATATGAAGACGATATAGCCCAAGATCCGGAAAATGCTATTTTTTGGAAAGCAGCCCGGGCAATTCGTAAACAAGTTAAAGAGTCTAAAGAAATATGGACAGATGCAAAACATAATCCGCGTCATTCATGGTGCAGAAAATGTTACGCTCGTGCAGGCTTATGGGTATTTTGCTTAATGCTGTATTATTACGGTCACGATAACGAGGAAAATAGACAAGAACTTAAAGATTTTATGGATTACTGGGAGCTTGACGAGTCACTAGTCTTTGAAATGAAAGATATTATTGAAGGCTATAAAATGCTTTCTCCCTATGTTCAGCCCTGTGTTTATGGAAAATATAATCAAGATTTGACAGGTAAACCGAAATTTGACAAAAAAGTTCTTGATGAGAGTATAAAAGCTCTTGTTACATTAGGATAAAATAAGTTTGGAGGTCAAAAAATGCCATTACCATTAATACCGTTATTGCTGGGCGGTGCTGGTCTATTTGGAGCAGGTAAATTAGCAGGCTCATATCTTAATAACGACGAAGCAAGAAAAATTAACGCTGATGCACGTGAACTTGTAGATCACGGCGAAGACATCATGGAAACAGCACAAAATTATACTGCAAAATCGTTAGCATCACTTGGAGAGCAAAAAGTTTTTATTCTTGAAGGAAGTATAAAAAATTTTATTAATATTTTCAGCCGGATAAAAGACGTAAAATTTGAGACAAATTCAAATATTGACGAATTAAAAGATTTTCAGCTCGATGACAAATCATTTAACAGCCTTCATGATATGAGCAATAATGCATCTTTATTGTCAGGAGCAGGCCGAAATATTTTAACCGCATTCGGCGCGTATAGTGCTGTATCAATGTTGAGTCTTAGTTCAAGCGCAATAATTTCAAATTTGGGCGGTGCTGCTGCGGGTGCTACTCTTTCATTTCTAGGAGGCGGAACTATAGCGGCAGGGGTTACTTCTGTTTTAGGCGGTGTATTAACTGCTCCTGTGTTAGCTGTACTTGGCATATTTCTTGAATCTAGTTCAAGCAGAAATTTAGAAGATGCAAGAAGTAACAAGATACAAGCTCTAAAATTTCTCAAGGAAATAGAAATCTCCGTATCTGCCTGTAATGGTATTCGCAAAATGTCTTATATGTTCTGGCGGTTGTTAATGCGTCTTGATATTTTATTGTCAAAATCTAATGAGGAAATGAAGCAAATAATAAATAAAAATGGCACTGATTATAAAAATTTTTCCCCCGATGAGAAAAAAAGTATAGCTGCCTCGGCCTCACTAGCAAAAGCAGTAAAAACTATTTTAGACACTCCGATTTTAACAGAAGACGGCAAATTAACTCAAGAATCTTTAACGGCTGCTAATGCAGTGAGAGGGATTTTACCTGAATAAATTTATTTTTCCATGCAGGAATTTATTAATTTTGTGCGATAATAAGCAGCAATAAAAATTTTTTGGAGGAATATAATATTTTGGATTTCACTTCATACGGCCTCAGAAAAGAATTATTGCGTGCTTTGAATGAACGCGGCTTTGATACTCCTATGGAAGTTCAAGACAGAGTCTTATCTGAAGGCTGG
>CAJOEQ010000279.1 GCA_905233515.1 uncultured Synergistales bacterium | reverse complement strand
ATTTTTATACCGCATCAGCCCTGACATAAACTATAAATCAACCGGATTTTATCCGCAAAATAATAAATCCGAGCAGGATATGCCTTTATCTCCGAAATTAACGATTGTAAACACAAAATCAAACAAAATTATATGCTTAGATATTAAATATATTGACAAAAACGACAAAGAACACGAGCCTTTGACGTTCTCATTTAATATTGATGATGAAAGATTTAAATTACGCAAAAAATTTATTCTTGCGCAAACTGCCCCGTGGGTGAATACGTACAGGCTGGAGCGCTTAAATACAACATTCGTCATGACAGACCCGATATTTTATTCAAGTGCAGCAGATGAGACTGTCAAAGCTATTGTATATGGCATCAACACAGCTCAGCCTGATGTAACGCTAACTCAAAAATCTATACGGGCGCTCGCAGACCCGTTCCAGATTTTAATGACTGAAAATGACACTATAAAATACATCACGTCATATATTTTATTTAACGACGGGACTTCATCAGACATAAGGCGCGATGATTTATAAAACTCGAGCTGTCACCTGTCTTGTCTCGTCATCAGCGACTACTACGGCGCAAATAATTTTACGTCCTTCTGCGTCGTAACTATTCGTATATCCGCGTTCCTGTATTTGCTGTGTACCCTCATGAAGCTTTTTATCGACATCTGACATATGCGCCGCAAACTTAAATTCAAGAACTATTATTTTAGTCTCAAATTGAATTACTACGTCTGCACGGCCTTTTGACGTATGAGGCTCACTGTACGAGATTATGCCAGCACCCCGAAGGAGCATAATAAATAACGAACGATACCAGAACTCATTTTTATTTTTAAAATAATCATCATAAGGTATTCCGGCAATCGCAGTGTTATAAAGTTTAATAACTTCAGCAATATTACCCTCACGCAGAGCTTTCCAGATTTCATTGCCTAAAAATGCGTAACTTTCGACTCGATAAATCAACTTCAGATACATGCTTGAAATTGAATCAAGAACTTCACGGTTTGGATAATCCAAAATAAAAAACTGCTCTTCTTTTTTCTCGATAGTCAGATAGCCGCTCTGAAAAAGGAACGACGACGGATCAGCGCGCTCTATCTCCTGTGAAGTCGTAAAATCGTGTTCAACAATTTTATGCCGGTATTCTTCCGGCGCTTCAATTTTATATTTTTTCATATATTCCACGATAAATGATGGCGAACCGCTTTCATACCAGTAATTTCTAAATTCTCCGGCAGAAAAACAGTTAAGAATTGAAAACGGGTTATAAAGCTTTATATTGCCGTCAAACGAAAAACCGTCATAATAATCCCTTAACTTTTCAAGAATTGCTGAACTGTCAGTTTTTAATTTATCAGCCGTAAAATTTATCCGTTCTTTAAAATAACTTTCAAGCTCATTTTGAGTATAACCTACAATATCGCTGTAGTTCTCTATTAATGAAATATCGTGTAAATTATTCAACGCCGAGAATACGCCGACTTTGCTGAATTTTGAAATACCTGTAATCATAACAAAACGCAGATAATCATCGCAACCTTTTAGAACTGTGTAAAAAGAACGCATTAACTTACGCATTTCATTTGCTTTCTCCAGGTCATCAATATTATCAAGTATAGGCTTATCATATTCATCAATGAGAATGACCACAGGCCCTTTCGCCTTATAAAAGCGCATAATAAGCTCCGCAAATTTTCCTGTCATGGACTCAGCATGAAGTTCCATATCAGAGAAAAGCGCTGTTCGTTCTATAATTTCTTTCAATGTCAGTTCAAGTCTTTCGACGCTGCCCGTCTCCACAATACTTATATCAAGCCTTAATACTGGCGAAGGGTGTTGTTGCTGTTTCTCCACCCATTTCTCAGCAGCAAGTCCCCTGAACAGTTCTATTTTCCCCTTAAACATGGCTTCAAGCGTTGATAAAGTCAAAGATTTTCCAAACCTGCGAGGGCGCGATAAAAAATAACGCTCACCATGTGAAAGTAAATCAAGCAAGCGTTCGGTCTTATCAACGTATAAATAATTATTCTCCCTTAACCTTTCAAAGCTTTGTATTCCAATCGGCAACTCCTGCATTACTTTCACCTCCTAAATATTTATTATTGTACCAAAATTAAATTTATATGTTTAAACTTTGCGATATATATAACTTAAATGAGAAAATC
>CAJOEQ010000278.1 GCA_905233515.1 uncultured Synergistales bacterium | reverse complement strand
CGCACATATTCAAAGCACTAACCCTCACCCGAACTGGAAACCGAATATAAGTTTCAGCGATTTATCAGGAAGTATTGACGCGTCAAAAATTTCAGGCAGCCTAGCAAATGCAACTATACCAGCAGGAAATGTTATAGGAAATTTAACTCAGGCGACTATTGATTATGGAAAAGTGAACGGCCTGCAAAATTTTGTGAATGGCTTAATTACTGCGGCAGGTGTAGGAAGCGGCGGCGGCTCTGGTGATGGTATCATTATGTCTAACTTGAGCAAAAAAGGTTATGCAAAATTTAATAATGGCTTGATTGCAAACTGGAATAGTACTACAGCAGAAAAAATGACTGTAGACTCAGGCGGATTAAAAGAAACTTTTGCGCAGCCATTTTCTTCGAGTTGTTTTTGCTTAGTTTCAAATGTATTATTGCTTTATACGAGCTTGACTACTACTTCATTTGTAATGCCTGCTGCAAATACAGCCGGTTTAAATATTTCTTATATCGCGTTAGGCATTTAATTATTTAGTGCCAACTTACAGAAACAACACAGATAACACAATTTCTTACGCGTCCAAAGGAAAATTATATAGTTTTCCACCGCATAAAGATTACGCGGCTAAATTTTGGCTGCCATATCAAAATCTAGGACTTGATTTAGTTAATCCAGATTACCCGCCAGTACCGGAAAAAATTTTTATCAGCGGCGAATTCAAATTTAAATCAGGTGTTGAGCGCAAATTTAATATTGATACTTGCGATAAATACAGCTTGTTAATTTCCGTTGAAGCCGGGAAAGTGAAATTATATACTGGCAGCTCACGAACTGGAGTTGAGATTTCCGGCGATTATTCAACAATGATTGAATGGCAAATTGCTCCATATATTAGACTTGTGGGTTTGCAGGACGGAACTATTGCGCATGTTCGTGCAGAAAATGAGAGTGCTGCGTCATGACAGAATACGCAAAATTAGTTGCTGATTTTTTTACGCGTTATCAAGAACCTACGATCGATGATTTAATTATCGGATTTTCCGGAATTGACCCGCCCTTGAAAGTCTTAGCGTCAGAAATTAATCATGAAGAGTTAGATAACCTTTTAGGCGGAGAACCTGAAGGACATTATCACTTAACAAAAGAGCAATGGGAGAAAATTATCGAAATCTTAGACGGCCCAGACCCGGAGCCAAAGACAGAATTTGACGGCGGATTTGCTACAACAAGTGAGAGTGAATACGCGGAAAATTCCGATTACTGGCTAGACGGCGGATATTCACAAAATAATCATGATGAAGAATTTGACGGAGGTTATGCGGCATGATTCAGAGAAGTATTTTAGAGCGATTTTGTATCTGGTGGTGGGACGAAGAAGGCGAAGACTGGGTACAACATCTTGCAAGTTTAACCGGCTGGCCTGTCATGATTGAGACTGATAACGTTGAGTCATGGAGCGGCGGCGGAGCTTAAAATGATAAGGAGTGAAAAAATTTAATGGCAGATTATGTAAAAATTAGAATTAGACGAGATACTACAGCTAATTGGGCAGCAAATAATCCTGTTTTAGCACTCGGTGAAATCGGAGCAGATATGACACTTCATAGAATTAAAGTCGGCGACGGTGTCAAAGCATGGAGTGCTCTCCCATTTAGCGATGAAGATATTATCGATAATCTTACAAGTACTAGAACTGACGCGGCTTTGAGTGCTAATCAAGGTAAGGCTTTAAAATCTCAAATTGATAGTGTACAAGCCTCACTTGCTACTGGTGGCGTTAGTGTAATTGATAATCTCACGAGTACAAGCACAACTGCGGCACTATCAGCTAATCAAGGTCGAGTGCTTAAATCTCAAATTGACAGCGTACAAGCCTCACTTGCAACCGGCGGCGTTAGTGTAATTGACAATCTCACAAGTACGAGTACTACAAGTGCATTAAGTGCAAATCAAGGGCGTGTGTTAAAATCTCAGATTGATAGTGTCTCAAATAAAGTTGACAGCTTCGGGACTTTCGGAATGGGTTACACTGTAGACGAGTTTAATGGATATGGCAAGCCCACGAAAATAACTTTTGAAGATGGAGTAACTGCGACTTTAACATGGACAGGCACAAGACTAGACAGCATTTCATCAAGTACAGGCGAAAAAATTACAATGAAATATAATGCTGATGGCTTAATCACTGGCCGTACAGTAATAAGGGCGTGATTTCATGGCCAACACAATACATTTTCAGTTACGAGGCTATACAGCAGCAAACTGGGAGAGCAAAAATCCCGTTCTACTGAGAAATGAGCCAGGATATGACACTACTAATAATCGCCTGAAAATGGGCAACGGGTCTAGTGCGTGGAATGATTTGCCGTACACTCAACCGGATAAAAGTGAGACATGGCTGTTCACTCTTGAGGATGGCACAACAATAGCAAAGAAGGTCGGACTATGCAGTTCGTAGAAAATTCATCAAATGCAGTTACAGATATTACAATTCCTGAAGGTAATGTTGTAAAAATTGAAGAAGAGAAGACAGGCCGTATATTATGGGAGCGAAAATCCAAATTACCAGATGATTTATCTGATATATCACTCGAATGGACGAGTATAGGCTTAGATGAGATTGCACCGGATTATTCAAGTGATGATAGAAGTATCGTAGCTATTGCCTCTCCTACAAGTGAATATATTAACAGTGATTATAAAAAT
>CAJOEQ010000277.1 GCA_905233515.1 uncultured Synergistales bacterium | reverse complement strand
ATATGTCAAGCTTATTTAAAATCATTTCAACCCGGCAATAAATAAAAATCATCTCCATCACTTGGCGGCATTAACAACATATGAGCTAACTTCACAGAAAATTCACGGCGATATTTCATTACTGTATTCGGCGACAAATGATAACGCGCTGAGACATAACCTAATTTTGACGTGTACCTTGAGGCTGAATTCCCGACAAATTTCACGTGATCCATCACTACTGACCATATACGAGAATCTGCGTCTTTGAATTCTCGCGACACTAAATGTATATGAGGCCAGCCCCCTGCTATGTCTACTGACTTGTCAAAATATTCTCGGTCAAAAACTATGCGCTCGGCTTCTGTCTCTAAATTAGGCATCGTCGCTATAAAATCATCCGGCAATCTGCTTCGGCCTGCATTCATTAATTCGTGAATCTCGCGCGATGTAGGTTCGGCAATTTCTCCTAACAGCAAACTAAACCCCTGCGGATGAAACGCAATTATTATCTCGATTAAATATGTTACGCGATTCAAAGCTTCGTAAAAACTTTTCACAGATCGGCGCATTTTTCTTGTTACCACCTCCTAAGACTTTGCGCGGCTTTCACTGGCGATTTCATGAGTTCTTCAAGTTTTGCTAGTTCTGCGTCTAAATCTTCATCAGGAATTTTCTTGCGCGAATTAAGCTCTTCACTTGTCATCATCATAGATTTTGCTTGAGACTTTGCACGGGAGCGGCCTGACTTTCCGGCGGGCTTGCGGCTCTGCTGGTGGGCTAATGCTCCGGCAATGTAATTAAACGTGAGTGTGCTTAACGGCTTATTCTTGCGCTTAAATCTCTCGCAGGCTATGTCGATTTCTTTCTGAACTCTGGCAGGATAATGGGACGCGCTTAACGTTCTTAATGCCGAAATTTCACTCTCTGTTAATGTCTTGCGCCCAGTCTTTAATAATAAATATTCGGCTGTAGGTTTCATAATATCCGGTGCATCTTCGGGCGTGAATGTTTCGGGATCATTAACAGGTTCTGAATTTTTCGCGGGGAGTTCGGCTTCCCTCGTAAGAGAATCTTTTATATTTATATGACTCTCATTTTGCCCTGTAACTTTTTGCAGGGGGGTGGTGCAATTTTTGCAGGGGGGTATCACAGAATCAAGCAATTCCGGAATTTCTCCGACGGCATATTCTTGATAGCATGCTGCTTCATTCCCGATCAGAGTATAGACTGAATTAATTTGCTGTCTGCCATTTTCACAATTTATAAATTGCTCGGTGATTTCGATTAAGCCCCATGATTGCAATTTGTGAAGAGCATTTCTGACTGTGCGCTCACAATAACCGGACTCTTTCGCTATAGTCTTGACCTTCAAGAAACATTTGCGATTATTATTATCTGCGTGAGAACTCAAAGTCATATATACTGATTTTGCCGCGCCCTTAAAACTTCCATCTTGTGCTACGTTTATATCTAATTTAGCAAAACTAAAATTGTTAGTCATGATTCTTTCTCCTTTATTTATTCATCTTCTGCCGGGACAAATTCTTTCGGAACTTGGCCGCCCTTCTCGATATAATCAACTAATTTAAATGTTATATACCCTGCGTGAGTCTTCCCATGCTCTAAAAATGTCAAAGCGTCTAACACGTCCATTACTATAGGGGCGCACTCACAAAGCCGGTCTAATTGCTCTTGTGATAATGGCTTCGTTCTCATGAGCGTGTCTCCCATGCGGTAACCGCGTCAAATCTCACAGAGTACGAATCAGTGCGAACTCTGCAATAATCACATTCAACATAAAATAAATTTTTATATTCTGTAAATGCTGAATGCTTCTCGCGTTTTTCATAACAATAAACAACGCTTATATTATGACTCCCGCAAAATGGGCAGGGCTTTAAGTTTACGCTCATGATTGCCTTCTATCTCCTCAAGAATTTTGCAGACCATTTTAAACACGCCTGAAGTCTTCTCATCGTATTCGGCACTATCGCGCAATAATTTCATAAATCTATACATGTTATACGAACTCGCAAAGAGCCTCGCAAATTCTGCACTCTCAACTTGGCCGATATATTTATCTTTCTTGCTGTCCTTCTTGTCAGACACAAATAAATGAAACGCTGATTTATTATTAAATAACTTCAACAATAGAAATATTTTGCCTGTCATTCATGAACATTTTTCAAG
>CAJOEQ010000276.1 GCA_905233515.1 uncultured Synergistales bacterium | reverse complement strand
CCATACCACGATGGCCGGCTACATAAATTTTTGAGCTTTTGTCCATTTTAAGCATTATTATTTTCACGCTCCTTATATTTATTATCATACCATTTAAACATTTCGGGCAATGCTTCATTAAGCGTAATTTTAGCTTGAAATCCCGTTAATTCATATAATTTGCTAGTATTCGGACATCTCCGAGCTACACAACCTTCAGGAGCAGGCAAAATATTTATTTCAGGCTGATAATTTGCGATTTTGAGTACAAGTTTTAACAAGTCTAAAATTTTTATTTCCTGTGAAGAATTGCCTATGTGAATAATTTCTCCGTCAGTCTTTGCACTTAACATTACAGCTTCAGTTGCTCGTAGTCTCTTGACCGCCGTAAATAGGAAATGGATTAATACGCTCGTGAATCCGCCTGAAAAACTCCGGCAAAACATGATCATAGCCCATTCTGATACCGTAAATATTGTGATAGCGTATTATCTTAAAGCGCAATTTATGAACTCTGCAATAATTCACGGTCAAAAGCTCACCGGTTATTTTGCTGCCTCCATATGACCAGCGCGGATTCATTACGTCATTTACTGACAGTGCTATATTTTCAGAGGTCGGCACGAGCTTATCAGGATTTAAATCAACTGTTCCAGCATAAGCCTCGCTTGAACTCGAAAAAAGAAAACCGCCGCAATTATTATTATTGCAGTATTCAAGCATGTTAATTAACGACAAAATATTTACTCGCAAAACGTCATAAGGTCTGTTATAGAAATTTTTAGTGCCATTTATCGCCGCTAAATGATAAATACAGTCATAATAACCGCTTAAATCATTATAAAAATTTTTCTGAGTCATGTCCTGATTTATAAATATAACATTTTTGCGAGAAATTAACTCATTGAACATTGAGTCAGCTTCTCCGCGCTCATGATTGTCAATTATAGTGATTTCGTTATCGGGATTATTTGCGAGATAATTTGCTAAGTGCCAGCCGATAAAGCCGCTCCCGCCTGTTACGATTATTCGCATTTTTGCTCATCTCCTGTTAAAAGCATATTGCCAAGTGTGAAAGAGTTATTTATATTTTTGCAGACTTGCCAAGCGTCAAGAATTAATAAATTCCCAGTGTCTGAACGTGTAAGATTTATATATTTCTCGTGATTATTCAGAATTAATAAAGCGTCCGCCCCCTCACAGGCCTCACTCAAATTCTTATAAGCCCGGCCAAGTTTTAACTCATTCATTTCGTCCAAATCAGCAACAAAATCATGAAAATAAATCTCTTGCAATATTCACAGACGAAGAACCTCGTAAATCGCTAGTTTCTGGCCGTCCCTTGAAAGCCATTCCCGATAAAGTTATAATTTTGCCTGAAATTTTTTGCTTGACCCATTCAACTACGGATTTCTCTAGAGAGCTGCTTATTTCTCGTGCGCTTAAAATAAAATTTTTGCTCGGGCAGTCTTTCATGTTATGTGCGAGAATATATGCGTCTTTCTCAAGACAAGGGCCTGCAACAAATCCGGGTATTGCAATATTTGCGCGTGAATAGCCCTCGTTAGCATGTTGAATTACTCTAATTCCGTCAATTCCGAATGTCTGAGCAGCCAAGCAAAAAGCGTTACCTATCGCAAAATTTATATCTCGATAAGTATTACAATATAATTTAGCAAGTTCGGCCTCTTCTAAGCTGTCTACTTTGATGACTGATTTAGTTATGCGCGTAAAAATTTCTCCAGCGAGTTTTAATGCCTGCTCGTTATTGCCGCTGATTATTTGCGGAAGATGTGTTAATTCTTCAATTGCTCGGCCTTCTACTGTACGTTCAGGACACATGCTTACAAAGACTTCATTGTGCCCGCATAATTCACGCAAGAAAGGCAATATAATATTTCTAGTCGTACCTACTGATACAGTCGAACGCAATATTATTAACTGTGTACCGTCATAAACATTTTTAATGCTTTGAATGGCTTGACGAATATAATCAAAATTCGGTGAATGAGTGCCGGCTTTTAAAGGCGTTCCCACTGTGATAATAAACGCGTCAAATTTTTTATTATTATCTTCCGGAAATTCGTCAACGCAGAAAAATTTTTTATTATTATATTTCTCGATTAACGCGTCTAAACCTGTTTCATGAAAATGTGCGTGATTTGCGGCAAGTGCTGATTTTATACGCTGATTGATTTCACGGCCATATACTTCAAAACCGTTGTCTGCTGCTGCGATTGCAAGTGTTAATCCTACATAGCCCAGTCCTACAATTCCTATTCGGGAATAATTAAGGCTCCTTGCTCCTTGCTCCTTGCTCAATTGTGGCGGCCTTAAACAATTTTTGTCAAGTCTCCTTTTACGTATTTTTTTGCTATTATAGCGTTAAAATTAATTTATTTCACGAAATTTTTATTATATTTGACGCTGTACGAGTTCATAAAATAGCCCTCGTTTATTCATTAAGTCGTCATATTTGCCCATTTCTGCAATTTGCCCGTTGTCAAGTACTAATATTCTATCGCAATTTTTCACCGTTGAAAGCCTATGAGCTATTATTACACGTGTACAATTTAATTTTTCGAGTGAATTTGCGACTATTTTTTGAGTTAAATTATCTAGTGCGCTTGTTGCCTCATCAAATAATAAAATTTTAGGCTTGGCCGCGATTGCACGGGCTATGATAATTCGTTGTCGTTGACCTCCTGAAAGTGTATTAGCTCCTTCACTTATAATCGTATTCATTTGCATGGGCATTTTCTCTATATCTTCAGAAATTCCGGCCATCTTTGCGGCTTCCCATGCGTCATCTTCCGTCAAATTTGGAGCTGAAATTATTATATTTGAAAATATACTTCCCGGGAATAATTTGCTGTTCTGCATTACACAGCCGATATTCTTGCGCAACTCTTTTATATCAAGCGTCTTCAAATCGTGATTATCATAATAAATTACTCCGCTCTCTGGACGCTCAAAGCCTAATAATAATCGTATAAGAGTAGATTTTCCTGCGCCGCTTTTGCCTACTATTGCTATATATTCACCGTGCTTTATTTTAAGCGAAAATTTATCGAGAATTAACGGCGTTTTTTGCGAGTATCTAAATTTTATATTATTTAATTCGATATTGCCTGAGACATGATTTAGAGTTTTCCCGTGTGAAATTTCAGGTGTCGCGCTCAATATCGGCATAATCATATCTATTAAAGGCGGTATATTAGCTATTGACAATGCCGCACCGCTCAAACCTATAAAAGCTCCTGACATCATGCCGTATGAAGCCATAAAAGCCATATAATTTTCAGGTGTTACTCCGGAATTTAACGCGAAATAATATATTATGAACGTCCCTATTAGACTTATTGCAGGCTGTATAGCTTGAGTTAATTTCAGAATCATAGGCGGATTATAATTTAATCTCGCTGAGTGTTTATATAAATCTGCCCATTTA
>CAJOEQ010000275.1 GCA_905233515.1 uncultured Synergistales bacterium | reverse complement strand
CGCAAAATTTTCAAACTTGACGGCGTTAAACTTCCCATTTTCTATATTATTAATAATTAATTTTGCCTCATGATCAAAGACTCCGGCCTCGAGTCTCAAATCCTTATCTGCAAAAATTTCATTAATCCATATTTCCGAGCATTTAACCGTGTCATTATCGCTTAACAAAAGCCGTTTTTTTTTCAGCCACTCGTGAAAAATTGCCGGTAATTCTTGAGTCTGATCGTCTATGATTCTTTCTGAACCGTGAGAAATAATTTCATTTCCTGCCAAATCGCGTTTATATAAAGTATTGCCCCTGCGGTCGTGTCCTACTTTGTCAATAACGGCCATGAAAACGGGGTAATTTGCGATGTGATTAGTAATAGCCTCGTTTGTTTTCTCGTCGTCAGTTTTTTTCTGAAGTATTAATATAGAAGTCTGAGTCCCGTTATGAGGCTGAAAAGTATCAGAAGTTAAATCAATGCTCGCGATTAATTTATGATTTGTTAGAATCCATTGACGAATATAACCGAGTCCCGGCGATCCAAGTATAGAGTCAGGCAAAATAATGCCCATTTTACCGCCCGGCTTTAAAAGCTGGGTGCAGCGTTCGACAAATAATATTTCAGGAGGTACAGAAGACTGTAAATTGCTTGTCATCTCCCACTCTGTAATTTTCTTTGTGCGTTTCCATATGTGAGCTAGATCATATTGTTCGAGAATAGCATTATCTTTAATGGGAATCTTGCTGCCGAACGGCGGATTAGTAATTATCACGTCAAATAAATCAATGCTGCTGTGATTTCTGATTGAGGCTGATTCAATTCCGAGAGCTTTTGCAATATGAGCCTTAAAATCATCGGGCCACATATGAGGCGGGAGCAGTGAATTAACTTGTAAAATATTGCCGCTTCCGTCGTTATTCATTACCATATTCATGCGAGTTGCTTTAGCTAAATCGGGATTCAGGTCAAAGCCGAAATAATTAGAGCCTGCAATTTCCTTGACTCGATTTCTAAAATTGAATTCCTGAAAATCGCTCCATTTTTCGCGTGGAGAGTTTAAATCTTTCTCAAAGGCAATCTGTAAATTTTCGATCATGCGTGTTAGAGCCATAACTAGAAAGCCGCCGGTCCCGCACGAACTATCTAAAATTTTGTCGTCAAAATCGGGATTAATCATTTCAACGGTCATTTTCATTATATTTCTGGGCGTGAAAAATTCTCCCCTGTCGCCGCGTAAATTTGCACCGACAATTTCTTCATATGCCTTGCCTTTGATGTCAATATCAGTATTGAGCAAATTATATCTTTGAAGTTCGCTGACAACATGAGCGAGGCTGCTAGGAGTCAAATTAAATTCTGATTTCTTGACTTTATCAAAGATTTTGCCGATCCGTTTCTTTACAGTGAGTTGACCGTCTAAATCTTTGCGTTCCTTTGATGAGGCGTAAAACTCAAGCGGATGAGGTGAATTTCTCTCGTCAAAAATTTTGCAGAATATAATTTTCAAGAATTCAAAAAAGGCGGCTTGTTTGTGCATACCGTCATTAGCATAAATATAATTATGGCATGTTCTGAACACGAATAATAAATTATCGTCTGAGGCTTTGCGTAATTTATCGCGGGTAGGTCTGTCAATTTCTTCAAGATTACCGTCTGAGTCTGGGATGTCGTTATAGTCGTTAAATTCAAATTTTCCGGCTTGATTTAATTCTTTCTTGAATACAAATTTAGATTTACTGTTAGTCCACATTCCCCACTCGCAATTAGGGCAGGCTGACATGTAAGATTTTAACTGTGCAATTCCTTCTTTTGAGTCATCTGATGTGATACTTTCTTTCTTGCATTCAATAATTAATTTTATGCTGTCTTGATTTTTTTCTTGAACGCCGTCATCCCAAATGACTAAATCAGCGCGGGGACTTCTTGAGCCTAATTTTAAAGTGTACTCAACGGCGATATTAGCGGCTTTGTATTTATGTTCGTACAATAGGCGTTTTTCTATAGTCTGCCGCACATATTCTTCCGGTGTATCATTTCGCAGCTGCCCGTCAATACAGTCTTTAATTTTGCCTTCAGGTATAATGTCATTCATAAAAAAATTTCCCTCCGATAAATATAATTAAATTTTACCAGAGGGAGCAATATTTTTATCGTATAAAATTAGTTCCTTGCCACTCTTCAAGCTCAGGAGTATTTAAGCCTTCTTTATTGCCTGATTTAATAGACTTCAACAGCCACGCCATATTTTTGCCCAGAGTCCGCATTGTCTGCATTCCTTCTAAATCCTGTCTTACTTCGTCGGGTGTATTTCCGTGAACTTGATTCCAGTATTGAGACGAGACGACCGGCATAATCTTAATTGTGAAATATTTATTTAACCTGTCAAAAGCTGCTGAAGCCCCGCCCCTCCTGCAAGATACTACACAAGCACCGGGTTTGTTAAAAAATTTATCGCCGCCAGAAAAAAAGAATCTATCAAGAAAAGCACATAGACTCCCGGCTGGTCCTGCATAATAAACAGGTGAACCGATAATAAAGCCGTCGAACTCGTCAAGCCTTGCTGTTAATTCGTTGACTTTATCATTAAATACACAGCGGCCAAGAGTAGCACACTTAAAGCAAGCTATACAGCCCTGAACAGCTTTTTTGCCGATATGGAAAAATTCTGTGTCGATTCCTTCTTGATTAAGAGTTTTCGCAACTTCACTTAATGCCGTAAAAGTACAGCCTTTCTCGTTCGGGCTGCCATTAATTAATAAAACTTTCATAAAAATTTATTCCCCCTCATGTAAAATATTTATAATTATAATGCGTCTGTTAAGGCTTTACACGCTATAATAAACAAAATATTATATAATGCTTAAATTTACGGAGAGTGAATAAATATGAAATTATTATATAGAACAATTTTAATTTTCTTAGGACTGCTAATAATAACAAAAGCAGGATACGCAGCTGCTAAATGGGAATCTATTACATTTGACGAAGATATTTCAAAAGGTTTAGATCAATTAAATCATTATTGCTTAATGAATCATTTCACTATAGAAGATATTTTCTGGGCAAATTCTACGAGCTCACAAGATATAAAGCCGAATACAGTTATTTATTTGCCTAAGAATCACACTGATTTATTAGCGATATGGCAGAATAAAGGCCGGCTCAATTATTCCGCGTCATTGCCTATAAATAAGCCTAAGCCCGCCCCTAAACCTGCAAATATTTCTACTCAACCCGCGCCGGTTTTGCCTGAAATACAACGAACTCCAACAATGCCGGCAAATAATAACAAGACCAGCACCCCGCCTGATAAAATTTTAGCCGATGCTCAGAAAAAATCAGAAGATCCCGACAAGATACCGGGCTTAATGGATCCTATTATTATACTTTCACCGAATGGAGATCCAGTAACAGGCCCGATGAGATTAATAATTTCCGGTGATAAAGTCGAAGCCGTTAAACTTCCGCCCGAAGCAGCACCTAAACGCCCTAAACTTGCAGATTTAGATCACACTTTCGGGACAATTCCGGAC
>CAJOEQ010000274.1:2239-3396 GCA_905233515.1 uncultured Synergistales bacterium | reverse complement strand
CGACATGCTGATTTTAGGCACTGACGCGGCGGATATGATCCTAAAAAATGAGCGTTTCTTGAAATTACTCGATAATAGACGCGTTGAAATCGGAGAAATTAAGCCCTCTGAGCTTGAAAACGGTATCGGCTATCTTGGGCGAATGATTGTGCCGGGTGCTATGTTCGATTTATACACTTATGAAGAATGGTATCCAGACACAAACGATTTAGACACAAACGGAGAGCCGAAATTAAAGCCGCTTGTTGATCCTGAAACGGTAATAATTCAGTCAAGCAACGAGAAAAGTTCAATTGCCGCATGATTTAAAGTCGTGGTATGTGTTGAAGGGTGTTATCACAGGTGCAATATGATACTACTGAAAAATGCTAGATTTATTTCTGGAACACGCATATATAGGTCAGGTGATGCTATCCCCGATAATGCCGTTACGCGGGGACTTGTCGAGAAGGGGCTTGCCATTATTGCTAATGACAGGATACCGACGAAACGAGAAAAGCCGGAGGCTACACGAAAAAATGATGAAGTCAATTCATGATATTTACTCGCGAGATGAGACTTTTATAGATAGTTTTGCAGATGATCTTGATGACTGCGCCGTCTGGTTCGATGAGTCAGAATTCGCAAGATTTCACACTATAGGCAATAAAAAAATTCTGTCGATTTTTACGAAATATGCAGCAAGTCAGGCTATAGCATATCGCGCTGGCAGAAATGACAACCCCGAAGGCATAACAAAAGCTGTCGGGACTCTATATTGCCGAGTACAGGACATCAAAGGGAATTTTACAGCGGAGTCGCAAATAAAACTGGATGGGACATTATACACAGTTTTAGACGCAAGCATAATACAAGATCAAGTGTGGCGCGTTACACTGGAGGCGAAAAAATAAATGCCTGCTTCAATAAACATAGATTTTGACACTGGCGCACTAGTTAGAGCGGGAATTTTGCTCAAGACAGCACCGGAGAAAATAAAAATTGCTGTATCTCATGCTGTGAATCGTTCGTTAGAGTCATTCAAGACGACGGCATTGCGTGAGACAGCAAAAAAATATTTCGTGAAACAAAAAGATGTCCGAGACAGTATCAGCGTAAAAAAATCTTACGGCGGAGAAATGAACGGGGCAATTATTTCACGAGGTTCGCGCAAATCT
>CAJOEQ010000274.1:0-2176 GCA_905233515.1 uncultured Synergistales bacterium | reverse complement strand
TTTGAAACCGATTCAATCTGCATTCTTATTCGCAAAAGGCGGCAAGATCTACGCAGCAATACGAGACGCAACACGAATCCGAACACTTATGAGTCCCTCTGTACCTCAAATCATGAAAAATAAGGAAACTGTTGCAGAGGCCGAACAGAAAGCGCGCGAGACGTTCAAAAATAGACTTGAACATGAACTAAAGCGTGTTGGTGCTTTACCGTGAAAAAATATAAACCGTATATGCGTGTAGGCACAGGCTTATGGGCATTGGATCGAGGAGACGGAATGACAGCAATAAATTTACTTGACGCGCTTGTGTCGAGATTAACAGAAATATTTGCAAATTATGAACTTCAGGCTAAAAGCGGATTATTACAAACAGTGAAAGTTTTTGCGCAGTATCTCCCGCAGCCTAAATCAGCAGAAGTTAATGATGATGACGAAGACAGCGAGTCAGCCATAGAACCAGAAGGATATTCGCCTGAAGATATAGAGAGTTTATTTCCTTGCGTTGTCGTGAAAATTGACGAAATGAATGACAAGGAAGAGGGAACACTTGACGCTACACGGATTAATGCAAGGATTCTTGTCGGAATTTATGACGAGTCGCCTAATTGTCAGGGTTATCGCGATGTATTTAATATTATCGATGTGATTAGGCAGGATTTACTCACAACGCCCGCAAGAATTTTAGCGAAAAGATACAGACTCGAAATGCCGCTAAAAAGTTATTTATTCGATGAGCAGGCTTTCCCGATTTATTTCGGGCAAATTGAGACAGTCTGGGAGACCGGACGGCCTATGATGCCGAGAAATTTTTAACGAGGTGCAAAAATGGATGAACTTAACGAAATTGACGGCTCAGAGATTCAAGAAATAACGCAAGAAAATGAAGCCGTAATTTATACAGGACCGAATATTTTAGCAATGGCACTACAAAAATTTCAAGTTTTCAGGGGAGGACTTCCGCCATATGTTACACGGGCAATAGAGAAAATCCCCGAAATAAAAAATTTAATAGTTCCGGTTACGGAGCTTGAAACATAGACACGGCGTATATAAATCTGAAGTACCAACCTCAATAATTTCACCTGTAAGGACTGAAGCGGGACTGCCTGTCATTGTCGGGACTGCTCCGATACATTTAGCGTTTGATGATGAGGCACTTGCGAACGTGAACAAGCCTCAATTAATATATGACTACAACGAGGCTGTGAGTCTGTTCGGGTTTTCTCGTGACTGGGAGAAATACACTCTTTGTGAATTTATTTATTCGCAATTTGCGTTATTCGCGATGTGTCCATGCGTGTTGATTAACGTTCTTGATCCGACAAAGCACAAAGAAGTAATTGCACCGGTTGATTTCACGATTTCTGACGGAGCGGCAAATTTAGGGCAGGACGTAGTACTTGCTAACGGTTTGACGTTCGAGGCAAGCGCAAATTACACGGCTGGGACTGATTATTCAACAGGATATGACAGCGACGGCAACGCGATTTTAAGTGTCATTGCAGGCGGAAAACTCGCAGGTTTGAATAAAATTAAAGTCGGATTCACTAGATTAAAACCTTCACTTGTTACTGCTTATGACATAATTGGAGGCATTGACTCTAACACTGACGATAAAACAGGACTTGAACTTGTTAATAGCGTGTTCCCTAAATTTAGGCTTGTACCGGGACTAATCGGCGCGCCTAAATGGAGCGAAAAACCCGAAATTGCGGCTGTTATGCGTGCTAAAGCTGATAATATCAACGGGTTATTTACTTGTCAGGCTGTTGTCGATGTTCCTAGCGATTCAAATGGTGCTTACAGATACTCAGAAGCTCCCGAATGGAAGATCGCAATAATTACATGGCAGAGCGTCAAATAGTCTGCTGGCCTAAAATAAAACTCGGTGATGATGTATTTCACTTATCGACGCAGTTAATCGGCCTCATGAATAAAATTGACGCAGGCAACGACGACACGCCATATGAATCGCCTTCAAATAAAGCCTTGCAAATGAATGCTTGTGTGCTTTCATCAGGTAAAGAAATAGATTTAGGGCTTGAACAGGCAAATTATTTAAATGGTCAGGGAATTGTTACGGCTCTAAATTGGACTGGAGGCTGGCGAGCATGGGGTAACAGGACGGGCGCATATCCCGCAAATACTGACGTGAAGGACGCTTTTATAGCAGTTC
>CAJOEQ010000273.1 GCA_905233515.1 uncultured Synergistales bacterium | reverse complement strand
TGCGAATCTTTACCCGAAAAGAGACACTATATTATTCTCAAAAGATGGCACTATAGGAATCGCCTATAAGCTTCAAGAAAATATGCAAGCTATTACATCGGGAGCATTACTTCATTTGAGAATCAAAAATGTTGCTGAAATTATGCCGGATTATTTGACTCTCGTGTTAAATTCGGAAATTGTACAACTTCAGGCCGAACGCGATTCAAACGGTGCAATTATTCAGCATTGGAAGCCTGATGATATAGCAAAAGTTATTGTACCCGTTTTAGATGACTCAACCCAGCAAAAAATTTCGGATCTTGTGCAAAAATCTTTTACTCTTAGGCGCGAGTCTGAGAACTTAATAAATTTTGCCGTAAAATCCGTAGAGCTTGCTATAGAATCCGGCGAGTCTGACGCGATTAAATATATTTCTGCTAAAATTTCAGAATAATATACGTGAAGGGAGCAAAATTTTTTTATGCTGGAATCTATACAAAGAGTCAGGGAATCTCTTAACAGTCTCGGAGCCTCTGACATTGAAATAAAAATTTCTGACAGCACTATTTTTACAGTTGATGACGCAGCAAACTCAATCGGAGTTACTCCCGGCGAAATCCTGAAAAGTTTAATTTTTGTGCTTGACAAGACTCAGCCGTGTTTAGTCTTAATGAGCGGTGCAAATAAAGTTGACTCAAAACTTGCTGCTTTATCACTGGGAGGCAAAAGAGGCCGCATGATGAGTCCTGATGAAGTATTTACACGTTACGGATTCAAAATCGGAGGAGTCCCCCCGCTCGGTTATTCTGAGAAATTGCCCGCTGTCTTAGACGAAGATTTATTTAATTATAAAATTGTCTGGAGTGCCGCCGGAACTGATCACGCGTTTTTCCCTGTTGAGCCTGAAAGATTGTTAGCTTTGACTCAAGGTATACGAGCAAAAATAAAGAAGGACTAAAATATGAAGACACGTGAAGATAACCGAGAAATTTTTGAGACTTGGCCGATCCCTAAGGCACTTGCTGAATTAGCACTCCCGATGATATTCGGGCAATTGATTATATTAATTTATAATTTAGCTGACACTTTTTATATAGGACGAACAAATAATCCCTTAATGGTCGCTGGAGTCTCGCTTTTGCTGCCAGTGTTCAATATTTCTATAACATTTGCTAATTTATTCGGAGTCGGCGGCGGTACGTTAATATCGCGCTTAATGGGAGCAGGCCGCAATAACGAGGCTAAATCTGTCAGTTCATTTTGTTTTTACATGACAATTTTAACGGCGGGAATTTATTCAGGACTTGTATATATTTTCATGAGAAGTATATTAAATTTATTAGGCGCGAGTCCTGACACAATGATTTTTGCTGAACAGTACACTTTTTGCGTTATAGTAATTGGAGCAATCCCGACAATTTTAGGAATGACTCTCGCGAATTTCCTGCGTTCTACAGGTTATGCAAAACAAGCCGGATTCGGTGTCTCAATGGGCGGAATTATAAATATTTTTTTAGATCCCCTGTTTATGTTCGTCTTGCTGCCTTCAGGTTATGAAGTCTTAGGCGCGGGAATTGCTACAATGTTATCAAATTTGATTATATGCGTTTATTTCTTGATTGTAATTTACCGGCTTAAAAATAGTATATTGTCTCTTGCTGTGAAAAATTTTCGGACTTCAGTGCAAAATATCAAGTCAATTTTTTATGTCGGAGTCCCTGCCGCAATCGCAGTAACTTTATTTGATGTAACTTATATAATAATCGACAAATTAATTTCTCTTTACGGTGATATACCGCTCGCAGCCGTGGGAATTGTTCTCAAAGCTGAAAGATTGCCGCTCAATGTCGGAATCGGGTTATGTATGGGAATGATGCCTTTAGCTGCTTATAATTATTCGTCGGGGAATTTCAAGAGAATGCGCGAGGCCGTTAATTTTTCGCGATTAGTCGGACTTGTAATAGGCTTTGTGAGTGTTGCACTGTATGAAATTTTTGCGGCTGACATCATGAAAATTTTTATAGAAGATTCTCAAACTGTCGAACTTGGTACACAATTTTTGCGAGCTAGGACTCTTGCTTTCATTTAGTGAATTTCTTTCAGGCTGTAGGAATGGGAGGGCGCGCGCTTGCTTTAGGTTCAGCGAGATGGGTTATATTTAATATTCCGTTGTTATTCGTGCTAAATTATTTTTTCGGCATGTATGGAATAGTATGGACTCAAGTTTTAGCGGACGTGTTAATGACTCTAGTTTCTATTATAGTTTATGAAAGATTCATAGCGCAGTATAAAAGTTGAAGTGTGATAAAAAATTTGCTATGAATCCTCGTGATATAGCAAGGAAAATTTATCTCGCAATATAAATTACAGTGAGTCGCATTTTTTACAGCTACTTTTACAGCTACAAAAAGTGTTGATAATTTCAGTAATAGCAATGATTTATGAGGGGAAAAAAATTTTATGTGTGCAATATTTTTGTGCGTTATTAGGACGCGTGAAAATCTCTCATAAAATAATCTCATAACTTGCTATAAATTTAATCGGGTGTTATTCTTGCAAAAAAATTTATAATAATTCACGAAGGCAGGTATTTATTTTTGTTCAAGATTAACGATAAAGAATTTGACAGCCCTGTCAGTGTTCAGGACGCATTAAAGGCACTCGGACTCGACAGCAAAAAAGTTATCGCAGGAAAATTTAACGATGATTTATTAGATTTAATGCGTGAAATAAACTCATCCGGAAAAATTGAGGCTATAACCGGCGAATCTCCTGAAGGACTCGAAATTTTACGACACAGCACAGCTCATTTAATGGCTCAGGCAATATTAAGACTTTATCCCGGATCTCATTTCGGAGTCGGTCCGGCAATTAAAGACGGCTTTTATTATGATGTCGACGTTGCAGGCACTATCACAGAAGAAGATTTGCCTAAAATTGAGTCAGAAATGCGCAAAATTTCCGGTGCCGGCGAAAAAGTTACACGCGAAGACATGACTAAAGACGACGCATTAAAATTTTTCGCGAATGATCCATATAAGACCGAATTAATTTCAGAAATTGAATCAGATACAGTCTCAGTATATAAACAAGGTGAATATGCTGATTTATGCAGAGGCCCTCACGTTCCTGACGCGTCAAAGATTCATAATTTCAAGTTATTATCAATTGCGGGGGCTTATTGGCGAGGCAGCGAAAAAAATAAAATGCTCACTAGAATTTACGGCACAGCATTTGACAAGCCCGACGAGTTAAAAGCATATCTCAAGCAATTAGAAGAGGCTAAATTACGAGATCACAGAAAACTCGGCAAAGATTTAGATTTATTCAGTCTTCACGAAGAAGGCCCCGGATTCCCGTTCTTTCACCCTAAAGGCATGGCCATAATGAACACTTTAATAGAATTCTGGCGGCGTGAACATAATAAACGAGGCTATACGGAAATAAAGACTCCTCAAATTTTAGACCGTGATTTATGGATTCGTTCAGGGCACTGGGATCACTATAGAGAAAATATGTATTTCACTGAGATTGACGAGAAACCTTATGCTATTAAGCCTATGAACTGCCCGGGAAGTATTCTCGTTTATAAGACTCAATTAAGGAGTTATAGAGATTTACCGATGAGACTCGCCGAGCTTGGATGCGTTCATAGACATGAAAGAAGCGGAGTCCTTCATGGGCTTATGCGTGTTCGCTGCTTTACTCAGGACGATGCACACACTTATATAACACCTGAACAGATTAAAGACGAAGTTACTCAAATAATGGAGCTTGATAAATACGTTTATAGTAACGTGTTCGGATTTAAATATTTTGTTGAGCTTTCGACAAGACCTGAGGACTCAATGGGAACTGATGAGCAGTGGGAGGCCGCCGAGAATGCTTTACGTGACGCACTAGAAAGCACTAACACGCCATATACTATTAACCCAGGCGATGGAGCTTTTTACGGGCCGAAAATAGATTTTCACTTAGAAGACTGTATCGGCAGGACTTGGCAGTGCGGAACGATTCAATTAGATTTCCAAATGCCCGGACGCTTTGACGTTAAATAT
>CAJOEQ010000272.1 GCA_905233515.1 uncultured Synergistales bacterium | reverse complement strand
TTGTTATTCTAGGCACGTCAATGGGATTCGATGAAGTTTCCGAGCAGCTAAAAACTTTAGGAGTCCCTGAATATAGAATTAATAAAACTTTTGTACAAATTCTCATGCAATCGCGTATATTATTCCTTCAGAGATTCGCCGAAAGAGTCTATAAAGAAAATATTTGCGGTTCAGTGGCGGAAGCAGGAGTTTATAAGGGAGATTTTGCAAAGCATATTAATAAAAATTTTCCTGATAGAAAGTGTTATTTATTTGACACATTTGACGGATTTACTGATTATGATATTTCACGAGAGCAAAAAGAGTCAATGACTTCAGCTGACTACATGAAAAATGTAAATATTTCCGAAGTCCTCGCAAAAATGCCCAATCAAGATAATATAATTCTCAAAGTCGGAAGATTCCCAGAGACTGCACAGGGAATTAATGACTCATTTGCATTCGTAAATCTTGACATGGATTTATACGAGCCGACACTACAGGGCTTGAGATTCTTTTATCCGTTGATGTCAGAAGGCGGAATTATTCTAATTCATGATTATTTCAGCGATGCATATCCAAATGTTGAACAATCAGTAAAAGATTTTGAGTTTGAACTCGGCGCAAGACTTCATAAAATGCCGATCGGTGATAATATTTCTCTTGCAATAATAAAATAATTTTTCTTCCCAGTTTGAGTCTTAGTTAATAGATTCAGACTGGGAATTTATTAATTAAATAATTTCTCCGCGATTCATTACCCATTTAATATTAAAATCTTTATCGAGTGCGAAAAAATTAGCGATTTGCCCGGATTTAATTTTGCCTGCGTCAATTTTTATAGCTTTAGCAGGATTCACGGCTGAACATTTTATCGCGCTTTCTAGTTTTATATTCATAAATTTTGCTGCTTTGATCATTCCGTGAGTCAGACTTGTAACACTTCCTGCTATAGTTTTATTATCTTGTAATAGTGCTTTATTGCCATTTTTTATAACTTTCTGGCCGCCCAGTTCATAAATTCCGTCGGGCATTCCTGCAGCTTCCATTGAGTCGCTTATAAATATAACTCTATCATCGCCGAAAAGTTTTAAAGTCATTCTCATTACAGCCGGATCAACGTGAATCCCATCACAAATTAACTCGACCATTACATTTTTATTTTCAAGAGCGGCAATTATCGGGCCGGGTTCTCTGTGATTGATTCCGTTCATTGCGTTGTATAAGTGCGTAACGTGTTCGGCTCCTAGCTTGAATGCTTTATTAGCAGTCTCATAATCGCAGGCAGTATGAGCTACAGAAATTTTTGCTATATTTTTTGACTCGCTTATAAAATCAAATGCCCCGTCAACTTCAGGAGCAACAACGGCAATTTTTATTAAATTATTCGCGGCACTCTGAAGTCTAGCTAACATTTTTGAATCAGGCTTTATTATATAAGAAGGATTTTGCGCGCCCTTCTTTGCAGTGGAAATAAACGGGCCTTCTAAATTTATTCCCACAAATGCGGGGCAGGTCTCGTGAAATTTTGCGGCGTTCTGCATTATTCGTGTGAGTTCACTTTCTGAAAGAGTCATACTTGCAGGACAAATATTTGCGACTCCGATTGAGTTTTGATATTCAGTAATTGCCTTGAGTGACTCAATAGTTCCCTCGCAGAAATCATGACCCTTACAGCCGTGAAAGTGAATATCAGTGAGTCCCGGAATTATATATAAATTTTGAGCGTCAATAATTTTTGCGTCTGAGCTTGACTCACTTGTTATAAATTCTCCTGATGTATAAATATCTCCAGTGTGAAAATTGTAGTCCGGCCTGAAAATAAAAGCGTTTGAGATTATATAATTCATTGACGACATTTCGAGAAAGCCCCCTCATCACAGACGAGAATCACGTCATTATGTAATTGCAGAATTGAGCCGGGTACTTTAGGAGTTACAGCACCGTAAAAAACTTTTTTAACAGCATCGGCCTTGTCTTCACCTGAAGCGACGACTAAAATTTTTTTAGCTCGTAAAATTGATCTTATTCCCATAGTATACGCATGAGTCGGCACTTCTTTACCGGCCTCGAAGAATCTTTTATTAGCGTCTACAGTGCTTTGTGTCAATTCAACGCAGTGAACATCTTTCTCGAAAAATTCCCCGGGCTCGTTAAAACCTATATGGCCATTTCTGCCGAGTCCTAATAATTGCAAGTCTTGACGGCCTATTTTTGCGAGTAAATTATTATAAGATTTGCAGGCTTCTACACTGTCTAAATTTCTGCCGTCGGGTAAGTGTACATTTTCGCTTTTGAGATTGACTCGGTCAAATAAATTTTTCCGCATGTAAGATATATAACTTTGTTCGCTTTCAGCACCGAGTCCCCTGTACTCGTCAAGATTTATAGTGATTACTTCAGAAAAATTTAAATCGCCTTTGTTATACCATTCTGCTAATTGATTATAAATTCCCAGCGGTGTAGCTCCTGTAGCAAGTCCCAGCACGCAGTCAGGTTTAAGAATTATTTGCGCAGAAATTATATTAGCTGCTTTGCGGCTCATTTCGTCATAATTTTTTGTGATATAGACTCTCATAATAAAGCCCTCCCGAATAAATAAAATTTTGCTGATATTTTATTATGAATGTCAGGAAAAAATAACGCCCTCACGAACTAAATCGCAAGGGCAATGACTTATAAAATTTTAGTGTGATTCACGCCTTATAATTAATATTGCAAGCGCAAATACACTCAAGCCCATATTACAGCCTCCGCCAGACCCGCCGGAAAAGTTTATTATTTCGTCATTATCGCCGGAATTTCTTGCGAGTTCAAACGTTATTATTTCCTAGTCAAGCCATGACTCGCCGTTATCTATTGAAATCTGAACGGGAATTTTATAGAGTCCTCGTTTTGTTGTGCCTGCTATAGTTACGACTGAGAAGTTAAAAAATTTCGCCGCAGTATTTTCTGACTCTGAAGGACTGTTAATAAATATCGAGTCGCCGGCCTTCTTTGTTTCAGCATTATTTGACTCTGAAAAAATTATATTTTCTTTATCAATTCGCCAGCAGACCGCATTATCTCTTGAAAGAGTAAATATTTTTGCTGTAGTATTGCTTGCATATTCGCTCGTTAAGTCTTCTGAATTGTAAAGGCTTAATCTTGATATACCATATTAATGTCTCACTATCAGCCTTATCGTCTTCTTTGCTTTCAGTATACGCTATGAGATGATATTTTTTCTCTTGAGTTAGTCCTGATTCGCCGATTGTCAATTCTCCTGTATATAATTCGGGAAGATTTCCGCCGCCTCCGATTCCGCCGTCTTCATATTCTACAATTTCGGAAATCATATAATAAATATCTTTGCTTTCTCCATTTGAGCGGCTTAACAAAACTTTTTGAGGGCCGTTATAATCTCCATCATAAAGAGAAGATTCGGGCGGGTCGAGTCTTTGAGCTCCTGAAATATATACACTTGCTGTAATGTTAGTGCTTAGACCGTCAGAAATTTTTGCTCCATCTGTGTTTACTTGGCCGGTAAAAATTGCTCTTACTGGGTCAGGCTCATGCAAAGCAGCTTCTAAATTATAGACTTCCTGCCATAAATCGCCGGTTAATTTATAAGTCGGCAAATAATATTTTACGTTTGAATAGTCCCATGTTAAAGCTAGTTCTGTTATATTCCCGTTTGTATATCCTGCTGTTACTTTATCGGGAAGAGCTGTTATAGGGTCTGAGTCTCTCTCTATGAATAATTCGGGAATTCCCGCAATATCAGTAATGACTCGCTCATCGCCTGAAATATTATTATTTGCTAAATTTATTTTCACGGGCGTATAATTTTTTGCAGTAACTTGGCTTGTTTCGTTGTCATATAAAGAATCTTGAGCCCTCAGCCATGCAAGTATAACTTCGGGATAATGATTCATTAAAATATTCTTAGAGTTCCTAGCAAAAGTTAAAACTTGAGTCAATCCCTTAGTATTATATAAATTATTTCTGTAATCTACAGAGGCAAAAGTCATAACGAAATCAAGAATTTTCGGGAGATCTATTCT
>CAJOEQ010000271.1 GCA_905233515.1 uncultured Synergistales bacterium | reverse complement strand
GCAGCACCTCCGACATTTCCAACGTTAAAAGCTAATCCCCCTAAAGCTACGGCAAATGCTAGGAAATACCCAAGTCCGGGAATAACTTTATTTGCTACGTCCTGCGCTCGAAGTCCTGAGACACAAATAATTCTCCAGATATTTAATTGAACGATTGCAGTTACTATGATAGTTACGAGAATTGCAAACGCGGCAGATGCTAAAAGCTGTTGAGTGAAAACAGTCGTCTGCGTCAAGAATCCCGGCCCTATAGCAGATGTTGCCATAAGAAAAGCAGCTCCTAATATTACCTGTAAAGTTCCTTTCTTTTCGGTCATTGCTAATACCTCCTAAAAATTTTTATTGCGTTGAATTTTTTGACAATTTGATTTTATATTTTGATGAGATAAAGAATATAGCGCGGCCTCGTCGAGTATTCAATTATGAAGCCGCAAATTTCACTAGTTTATACAAATTTGAATGCAGTGCCGTAAATTATTATTTCCGCTGCACCGCCTGCCACTTGAGGATTAGCAATTTGAACGCCGTATACTCCATCAGCGTTTATTTTCCCTGCTTCAGATATGAGTCGTTCTTTTGCGAGGTTGATTCCGTATTCTATCATTTTTGCGTAGTCATTAAGTTCGCCGCCGACTGTCAAATTTCTTATAGTTGCCTTAGTGTCCTTAAAAAAATTTGAACTTAAGCAGCTTACACCGTAAATTATGCTAATATCTTGAGTCCCTGCCGGCGGAAAAGTTCTAGTGCTTAAAATAATATCGCTCATGAATTTATTTATCTTCTTTCATTGTAAATTTTATGAATTGCTTTAATTCTTCAGGTTCTAAAATTTTTATGCTGTTCTCATTTTGCTTTATCCAGCGTGAAATATTATCGAGATTCTCAAGTTTTGCGCTAAAAATATAATTCCCGCGTTCGTCATTTGCCGGGATCAGCGTTTGAGTCATATCCCACTGAGTATTTCTTGCTTGAGATACAAAATCGGGCGAAATGATTAGCTTGACATCATATTTTTTTATTATTACCGGCTGAACTTGGGCATTTTGCGGCTGAACTTGAGGAGGCATTATAATAACTTGCGGCTGAGTTTGCAGTACCGTTTGAGTTTTTCCCCTGAACATAGGCATGATTATTCTAGCAATGATTGCAAGTATTATAATAATTCCTGATATTTTGAGATAAAATCCATATTTAGATAATTGATATTCAAAACCTGACAGCCAAGGGACTCGGGAATCTTTTGGCAAATCGTTAAGTCTTTCAATCTCAAAATGTATTGCGTCAGGTTCGCGCCCTTTCTCACTGAAGAGTTGTGATATATAACGTTCTGGCAAGTCGTCAATTATCCATTTTATATCAGATACAGAAAGTTTTGATGCTGTATTTCTCGCTGAAGGAGTTAATTTTCTAGTCATCCATGTTAGAAGCTCAAGAGATTGAGAGTCAGGCCTGAATTTCTCCCAGACTTCACGAGGGAATAACGCGTAAAAATCGTAGTATTGATTTCCTGCTAGGTTAAGCCATTCATTAGCTTGCTCGATATTTTCCTGCTGTAAGATTTGCATTAACCGTCTGAAATTCTGCGGAGAAGATTCGCGTATTTTTTCGCCGAAATTTTCGATTAAATAATCAAATTTGTCATTGCCTAATATCTCGACTGCGGCAGAAATTCTCTCAGCAAATTGCATATTTTCTGTATCGCTGAGTCCTTCACTTAGAGATTTTATTCTAGGATCATCAGCAAAAATCTCGGCTTGTTTTCTTGTATTCTGAAGCATACCATATGACGAGACTAGAATATCCATTACATAAGGTTCCATTACGTCCCAATATACGGCGGGCATTTCACGCGAATACATGTTTAAATTACGTTCTGACAACATTTTACGTGTATCATGTTCGGCATTCCATGCTATTGAGGCTACATCATAGACTGACCAAGCAATCATAATCGGGCCTATTATGGGAACTACTTTTCCGACTGCTTTACCCAGCGCACTTTTTGCCATTTTCTTGAAAATTATAGTTTTACCTGCATATTTCGCTAAATATTTCATTAACTGTTTTCTGAATATCAAAGCGACTCCGCCGGCGATTGTAATTCCTGTAACTTTGAGATCGGGATATTTTGCGCTAAGTTTTTCGCGGACATCTTCTAAAATTTTAGCTCCGTTATCTTGAGCAGCTGTGTTTTGCCTGATATATGCTCGTATCATGGGATTTTTATCAGCAGCTAGAAGCATTATACTGGCACGCTTATAGAAATCTGACAAATCAGTTTGCAATGACTCGCCCCATTTTTCTTCTACATCACGGAGAAAATCATCATAGTTTTCTGCAAATTTGAACGCTATAGCCTCCTGAATATTATTTATTACTTCTTGACTAATTACGAGCTGAATGCTTTTAGTTCCCCATAAAAGCCCGTCGGTTTTCTCGTTATAAGCGTCATCAATTGCCTTATTGAGTTTATCAGTCATTCCCAGTGCCTGCCATCTTGCGCGATAAAGACGTAAAAAATTATTGCGGCTTTTCTTGAGACCATCAC
>CAJOEQ010000270.1 GCA_905233515.1 uncultured Synergistales bacterium | reverse complement strand
CGAAAATAATGCACCATTGAACGCAATGCCGGAAAATTTCTTTTCAAGAACTCGCGCATTAATAATCCCTCCTACTCATAAAGCAAGCAGGCACGAAAATATTTCCGTTATAAAAATTTTTGTGTGCTGAGAATAAAATTAAGGAATTATTAAGAGAGACAACAAGACGATAACCGATAACCGATAACCGATAACCGATAACCGATTTTAGCGAATTACGAATCATGTGTCAAGCCCCTTTCATAAAAAATTTTTGATGATTCATTATACTATATTTTATAAAAAAATTTGCGATTATTTTTTGCAGGAGAATGAAAAATTTTTATTTTGTAAAATATTGCGATTACTAGAAAATTTTAATATTTTTGTAGCTGTAAAAGTAGCTGTAAAACTTGTATTTTTTTGACGTGATTTACTCTGAGAAATTTACATAAATTATAACATTATATTTGCTTGATAAAAATTTGCGCGCTCATAAACTTTTTAGAATGAGTCAATGCTATAATACTTATTTGTAAAAAATTCAATATTTATATATAACGGAGGAACTTATTAATTATGGCTAAATTTTGTGAATGCTGCGGAAGAGGTCCAGTAACAGGAAACGCTGTGAGTCACTCAAATAGACACACTAGAAGACGCTGGCTGATTAATCTTCAAAATGTAAAAGTTGATGCGGGCGACGGCACATATTTTAAAGCTAGAGTCTGCACAAAGTGTTTAAAGTCCGGTTATGTCAAGAGGGCAGTTAATGCAAATTAAACGCGTTGAAGATATTTATTTGCCTGATTCGTTGCTCGTGTTGTTATTTGAGGACGAAAATTTTTCAGGCATAAATAACGAAATTTGCGAAATAATTGAGACTCTCAAGTCGCGAAAAGATTTCACCGGCAAAAAAGGGAGTCTCTTACGCGTCCCGTTAATTCAAGGAAATTTATATTTAGTCGGACTCGGTAAACGTGAAGACTGCAAATTAAATTTAATACGCGATTCACTTGCTAAAGGACTCAGAAATATAGGCAGAAATCATAATAAAAGCGCGTTCGTATATCTTGAGAACCTGAAAAATTTTGACTCGCTTTGTGTAGCACTGGGTGAAGCTGCTATTTTGTGCGCTTATTCTTTTGACAAGTACAAGACTAAAGATGAAGACTACGAGGCATTTTCACTTAATGAGATTTACACGGATATTTATGACGATAAAGAAATTTCACAAGGAGTCAAATTTGCCGAGTCTCAAGTTTATTCGCGTGAACTTGCAAATGAGCCGGGCTGCGTGATAACTCCTGAAAAATTAGCTGAACATGCAAGGGAACTCGCTGGAAAATTAAATCTTGAGTGCGAAATCTGGGACGAGAACAAAATCAAATCCGAGAAAATGGGCGCATTGCTCGCAGTCGGAATCGGCTCAAAGAATCCACCGAGATTTATTCATTTAGCATATAAGCCGGCAAATCCAGTTAAAAAAATTGCTATTGTCGGGAAGGGCATAACATTTGACAGCGGCGGATTAAATATTAAACCTGATCAATTTATGCTCACAATGAAGGGCGATAAAACAGGAGCTTGCAACGTTCTGGGAATCTTAAAAGGTGCTGCAGAGTTAAATCTAAATGTTGAAGTTCACGGAATTATAGCAGCTGCTGAAAACATGCCTTCAGGAAGTGCATATAAACCGGATGATATTATTCGCGCTCGAAACGGTAAGACTATAGAAATCAATAATACTGACGCTGAAGGGAGACTCGTTTTAGCTGATGCGTTGTGCTTTGCAAGCGAGTTAAAACCTGACGCAATTATCGATATGGCAACTTTAACGGGAGCTTGTGCGGTTGCACTTGGTAAGAATCGCGCGGGATTGTTCGCAAATAATGATGAGCTTGCTGATAAATTGCTTGATTCGTCAACTAAGAGCGGCGAGTCTTACTGGAGAATGCCTTTAGAGGACGAAATTATTTCAGAGTCGTTAAAATCTCCGTTCGCTGATTTAGTGAATTGCGGTGAAAGATACGGCGGGGCTATTTTTGCGGCGTTATTCCTGAAAGAATTTATAAGCAATAACATCGCATGGGCTCATATGGATATAGCAGGCGTTGATTTTATTGACAAAGAACGAGGCATTTATTCAAAGGGTGCCAGCTCATTCGGAGTCAGAACTTGTTTAAATTATTTATGCGGGATTAATTAATTATGTTTTGTAAGTATAAA
>CAJOEQ010000269.1 GCA_905233515.1 uncultured Synergistales bacterium | reverse complement strand
TTTGATGAAGCAAAAAATTATCGGAGAAATAATTAACATTTGCACGTAAAGCAGCACATAATAATGAGGGCCGGACGCATTGAAATTTATTAGATTGTCCCTGAAATTTGCCCAGTAAAAGCCGCGATATTTAATGCAATTATATATAAACACTGCGATAATATACGGAATAAGAATTCCCGATAATCTTTTAAGAACTTTTTTGTAAACTACAATTTTAGAATTCTCAAATGACCAGTAAGTTGTAACTCCCATTAACATGATAAATAATGACACAGAATAAAATGACACATACTGTATATATTTTGATGAGTATAAAGCACCTCTTAAATGATCCGTCATGACAGCAAAAATTGCCGCACATTTCGCAGCGTCTACCCATCGAGCTTTATAATTTTGCATGATTTATTTGCCCCTCCTGATGAGCTTGATTATATTCATTCCGCAAAATTCCGTACCAGCTCAAATTAATATATTTGCCGTTTATGAAAAAATGTTCTCTGAATTCGCCTTCATATTTAAAGCCCATTTGCTCGTATAATTTTCTTGCAGGCGTATTATGTGAGTAGACATTTAAATAAACTCGGTGTAAATCTATATCGATAAAGGCTTTATTCAGAATTAAATTTGTTGCTGCGTGGGCGATTCCTTTTCCATGAAAATTTTTGCGGACTACTATAGCATATTCTGCGGTGTGATTATCAAAATCAATTTTCTTTAAACTCACTGTGCCGAGATAGTCATCAATATTTTTATCTATAATAGCGTAATGAAGATTTTGCCCAGTCTGTAAAATTTCCGGAATCTTGGACTCTCTTATAAATCTAATCGAGTCATCTATAGTAGAATCAATCATTATGCGGCTAAAATTTTTCAGAATATCGGGATCATGCATCCATTCAAGCATTAGAGGCGCGTCTTTTTCCTGCAATTCCCGCAAAACTATCATATTTTATCATCTCCCTTCACGTCTCTATCTTCTATGATATAAGGCGGGCGTTTTCTTGACGCGTCAAATGTTCGCCATAAGTATTCGCCTAAAATTCCCATAGATAACATAGTGATTCCAAAACTCAACAAATGAAATATAAATAGTGTGGTATAACCGCTGACAGGAATATTTCCGCTCAATTTCTCAATTAATACGAGAATGGCCCATATAATTCCCATCGTGAAAGACAAAACTCCGATAATTTCTAGAATTTGTATAGGCAAAGTGGAAAAACTGAATAAAGTATCTAATACAAGTCTGATTTTTTTGCGTAAAGTCCATTTGCTTGTGCCGATCTCTCTTGCTTTTCTCGTGTAATTAACAATTCCAGTTCTAAAGCCGCTCCATAAAATTTGGCCGGTTATCGCGCTGTTTTTCTCGTCTAAATTATTAATTACATCTATAACTTTTCTGTCAAGCAAATAAATATCAAATCCATTTTTAGGCATTGTAGGAAGAGAAGTTTTCCTAACTAGCCAGTAATACAAATTCGCGAATCTAATTTGACTCCTGCTTTCTTTTCTCGCTTCTCGACAAGCAAGAACTACATTATTTCCTGACTTCCAGCTCTCTATCATTTCAAGTAATAATTCCGTCGGCTCTTGCAAATCAGCAGCTTTTATGACTGCACAATCTCCCGTAGAATTTGCCAAGCCGCATAAACACGCAGCATGAGACCCGAAATTTCTTGACAGTGAAATATTTTTTATGTGAGAATCTTTCTTTGCAAGCTCGCACATGACTTTATAGCTATCATCTTTTGAGCCGTCATTTATCATTATGATTTCATAGTCATAATTGATTTTATCTATAAATTTTTCCTTGAGATCATTATACAGCGGCAATAAATTATCTTGATTATAATAGACGGGAATGATTATTGAAATTTTCATAGCGCGCTCTCTCCGTTGACAAGTTTTACAAATTCGTCATAATCACGGATATATTCTTCAGCGTCATAATGAGTGCTTGCAAGACATAACAAAACAGAATCCTCGCTGAAGTCGTACATATCTTTCCATATCATTTTAGGCAGATATACACCGGTATGAGGGCGGTTAAGAATATATATAGCTTCGTTGCCTTTGCCGTCTTTAACTTTTACTTTGCTAGTTCCGACGACATTAATTAATACAAACTCGCTTTCTTTATTTGCGTGCTGTCCTCGTATTACGTCCTTATCTGAACCGTAAATATAAAATATTCGCGCTATATTAAATGGTATGTCA
>CAJOEQ010000268.1 GCA_905233515.1 uncultured Synergistales bacterium | reverse complement strand
TACTCTCGCAAAGTGTAGCGCGCATACAACTGCCTCATCTTGTGAATGTGCATTTGTTAAAGCCTCATAGTCTAAATTTTCGAGATAAGATTTTTCCCTGTCAGAAAGTATTAACCTTTTGCCCCTTACAAGCCCGACCGCCTGCTCACATAACAAGAAAACCGACATAATTTTTTACTTTAATGGAGCGTCAAATACAAAACCGGCTTTAATTCCCATACAGGTTATTGCGCTGTCTGTTCCGATTTTCAATCTCACATAACGCTTTAATCCGATTTTAGGCAATGGCGACACAAGAACTTCACCTTGTTTTAAATCTGCTTTCTTTAACGGTATAGGCAAATTCAGCGGGATTGTTACGCTATTACTAAAATTCGCATTCTCGCTTGTCTCAATTCCGAATTGAATATCAGGATCAGCCGTTGCCGTTGTATCACTGCTGAATGCTATAGCGATTACTGCAGGAAATCCGCGGCCTTGATTATTGCCGGAAATGTCGACGCTTGTGATATTTTTCTGTGTATTATTTTTGTCATCGATAAACATTTGCTCATAGTCGAATATCATAATTAAGCCACCTTCTTTTCTGCTATACTCTGGGCATCATTGCGCTTTATGGGAATTCCCGCGAATTTCAGCACTCTTCTATCACTCTCTATATCTGTGTAGCCTAATGCAAGATTAGCTTTTTCGAACGCCGCAATTTCTAAAATGTTAAATATTTCTGGATCTGCGTACATTACGACTCGCCCCTGTTCAGCGTGATAGATTTTATTTTTCGCGATTATTAATTTTCTGAATAAATCCTGTCTTGCTTCCTGTGCATTACTTCCAGTTAAAAGCGCGTCCCTATCAATATTGCAAAGTCTCGCTAAATATCTTTCATCTCTGACCTTCAGCCCGACGAACCACGACCACTCAGTAACATGAGCTCTAAACATTTTGCCGTCTTTATCTTGAACATATTCATTTTCTTTAGTGAAGACCTCAAGACCGGCTTTAGTATTTTTCGGGTAAATTCCCGTTATCTCGTCAGTGTCCCATTTGACTATATAGACCGACGCAAGATTTTTCCCAGTTCCGCCCGCGTTTATTACTTGATTATGCGATAAACTTCCAAGTCTCGGAGCAATTCCCCTAATCCCTTCAGGATCTGCACCGTAAAAGAAACTCGTTACTACGTCTTCATTCATGACTGCGATATGCCCTTTGCTTTCACTTAATAAATACTGTTCAGGACTGGGAGCTAAATCTAATTCCCGCATATCTACTGTCATTCTTGATACTATCTCGACGCATGTATCAGTTACTGACTCTTTAGCTCCTTTGCTTGAGTCAAAGCCCTGATTTATCCTGCGTATTTGAGCTTTAGGCAATGCCGTTCGCTTGAAGTGTATATCTCCAGTTAATAAATTTCCAGCCGTCCACGGTATATCGTCTAAAATGTCATTTTCTTTTGCTAATAATTCAGCATAGGACTTTATAGGGCTGCCATCCGGCATAAGAGTCGCCCGCAAATCCATCAATGTTAAAAACTCGCTAGCCATTTATTATATTTCTCCTTTTCTCTTGTGATAATCTTTTAAACTTTCTCCGAATATCGCCATTGCAATATCCTGCGTCTTTTTTGCCCCGTTGCCTTCAATTCCGGATTTGTCTTCACTTGCTAACTTCCCGGCTCTGTAGAACATGCGCACAATTTCAGGATGAGTATTCAAGTTATAACGCTGCATAAGACTCACAGCCTCGGGCGTTGCCAGTTGCCTGCACCCGCGATCTATTACTGATTGTGAGGCCTCCCAGTTTTGCCCGCCGTATTCTTTATCGCTTTGACATTGTTTAAGCCATTCGCTTTTTTCCGTTTGCATATCTGACTCAAACTTTTTTATGCGTTCGCTGTCAGCAGCCTTCAGAGCCTCAAGCATTTTCACATTTTGTGCGTGATATAAATCTGTCAGTTTCTGCGCTAATTCTTTTCTTGATAATTTTTCGTCGTTCAGAATTCCCAAAAAACTCGCACCGACTTCTTTATCATACGTGAGACCTTCAGGGATTTTTATATCTTGCTCAGTTATTTGCTGTGATTTGTTTTCTTGATTGTCTTGATTATTTTCTGAAGAGTTATTATCTTGCTGATTTTCTGCTGTGCTGTCTTGTGATTGCTCCGGCTTTTTGTCCTGTTCGTCGAATAGTGCCGGCGTTATTGATTGTTCATTCGTCGTAGTCTCTTGTGATTCTGTTGTCGTCGTCGTTGTCTGTTCGGTCTGATCCATTGCTGAACTCCTTTATAAAATTTTGATATGAGATTTCACAATTTGCTAGTGAATGCGGGCTGACTTCTCTAACTGTATTTGCGATTGTCAGTGCCATATCCCGCCGACCTTGCATATAGTCATTTAACGGGCCAGGATTATTAAGTCTTGCTGCGTAAAATATTCCGCCTAAGACTCGCCGCCCTGCATCAGTGTTTAAAATCTCTTCATAGTCTTTTAATATTTGTTTTCTCATTAACTCATTCACATTACTTCACCGCCCGTCATCATGCTTGTCATATTTTCTAGCTGATTATTTGCCGCCATGTTATTCGGCAACTCTGCTAAATCTTTCATTGCTCCTGCAATTTGCGGGGCTGCCTGCGCTCCTGCCTGAAGTGCTGTTAATCCCTGCTGCATTTGCTGTAATTTTCCCTGCTGCTCTTGTCTTTGCTCGCGTTTTGACTGTACT
>CAJOEQ010000267.1 GCA_905233515.1 uncultured Synergistales bacterium | reverse complement strand
CTTATTTTATCAGGATTTTTAATTACTTCAGGGATGGCCTTAAAATCATCATCTACAATCGGTATTTGGTCTTGTTTTCTACTTTCTTTTCCTAATCCATGTCGATTAAGAACATGAGTCATTGAACTTCCTAAAAAAGTGTGAACATATTTATCGGTAATATCAAGCCCAGTAGCTTCAGAAAGTTTTTTAGCTTCTTCGGGTGATACACGAGCATAATCTACCCATATACTTCCTGCATTTTTTCTGCCTTCTTCAGTGTGCATAATTTCTATAACATCACTGATAGATTTTTGTCTCCCTATTTGCTTATAGTTTTCACTCTCACCGTGTTCAGTGCCTTGTATTATCTCACTTCTTGCTTCAGTCCTACTTCTACGCTCGTCTAAATCTGCGAACATATTATCAAAAACTCTGCGGACATCGTTATTGATAGCAAATACATGCCATTTTCCATCTGAATCATTAATAAGCAATATTGCTCATAGTGCGATAAATTCCGTACATATAGCGTCTAAGAGTTTCAAATGCGCGCTTTAATTTCTTATTCCTAGTCGGTATATTGCCTTCACGGAAATATTTTTCCATGCCAACAGCAAATTTTTCATGAGCGTCTTGCCAGCGTTTAGCTTCTTCACTGTTTAATTTCTTTTTTAAATCTAAATCACTAATTCCGAGCCATTTTGTAAGAGTTTTCCAGTCCTGTAATGCCGCACCCTTCAGTTGTCCAGTTCTATAGAGTTCACGATAATTATTAAGCTGAAAATGTCCTAATAGTTCATGAATAACAGTAGAGACATCACTTTCCTCAAAAAGTGTAATTGTAGTATCTGCTTCTCTAAAAAGTTCGCCTGGTTTTAATTCAATATTGGTATTACGTTCATACCTTCCCTTGATATTCTCAATAAGTGGCGATTTATGTTTCCTGCCGTATTCATCTTTGTAAATTGTATATTTTATATTGCCATTTTCGTCGCGCTTATATTTTGCTTCTCGTGATTTGTCGTATTTAATTTCTATGCCTTGTGAATCAAAATATTTATCAGCAGAAATTTCAGCTAGACGTGCTTTAAATCGAGTAATTGTTGCTATAACATTTGCAAGTGCTTGTGCTGCATGTCTGCCAAAATTATGATGATGAAAATTTCTAATTGTGAGATATGCTTTCCTGTAAACTTTCCTAAATGCTTCATCACGAGCAAATATATCAGCTATACCAGCAAAAGTATCTTCGATTTTTTCAGAGATAGCACGTTTTGCATTCTTGTACCTCTCTGCAATTTTATCGATAGCCCTGTTTATAAAGCTGCGTTTTGCCTCTATGTCTTCATTAAATCTTTCATATAGTGCTTTATTGACTTTATCGTCATCGATTGAATTTTTCTTCCAGCTCATAGAGTATTTCTACATAATCAGGGTTAGTATTCTTGTCTTTCTTGGTGCCTTTGCTATTTTCTATAGTCTGATTATGTATTTCTTTTATGGCCTGACTTAATATATCACCCTTACTGCGAATACTGTCTTCCATGCCGGGTAAAGTGCCTTGATTTGCCTTAGCCTCATTCATGGCTATCTCGGCGTAATTTATCAGTCCTTCTGCGATACGTTTTGCACTGCGTTTGTAGACATCGAAAAATTTTAATAACTTCCCGACTTCTTTAGACTGATTATCATCGAACATAGAAATTTGCGCAAGTTCAGCCTCTACAGTTGAGCCAGTTTCTCTAATTCTAGCAAGAATGCTCACAGCCTGCATAATATCTTTAGTGATAGACAAATCCGGATTAATCCCGCTGCCTTCAAATCTTGCAATTTTAGCTGCTGCACTGGTGAGAGCCTTTAACACATTTTGAATAGTCTCATCAGTTGATTCACTCAGTCTGTTTACAATGCTAGTATCATGATATGCCTTAGCAATTAAAGCGTTCTCAATTCTGAGTAACCCAGCTTTTGAGATACTGCCGTCTTTCTGCTTAAATTCGCCGCGTTCAGATTGCGGAATAGCTTGTAAAAATGCGTTAATAAAATCTTTATTCGCTGCTAATGATTTATCAGGGTCGTAAAGTAAGAGCATTGCCGGAGTGATTCTGTCAGAGTCATTCATGGCTGTTTCTGTAGTAGACATTCTTGAGACACTAGACTCATTAGCTTCACGAGTAAATTGTACTCTGTCAACGTCTGAAATTCTCTCACGTACTAGCACTGGATTTGTGAGTTTATCAACATCTGCGGCAGTGTATCCAAATCGTTTAGCATTTTCCCGCAGCCAAGTTTTATATTTTCCTGCTGATTTAGTCTTATATGCTCGTTTGAGTGCGAGAGTTCTACCGTTACCAGATTCAACAACTCTATCAGAGCCGATAACAGGTGCGCCATCAGAAACTAATCTATTTTCAGCGAGTAATTCAGGGTCAATATTACCTGCCATTCCTGCGATTTGTTGATGACTTGCTTCTCTGTCGCGTTGTCTGGGCTGTAATTCTTGCGGATATGCTGGATTAGGTGCGCCAGTCTCAAGAGTTGACACAATTAAATCATCAGCTTCAACAAGTTTATATTGTGCTTCAATTTCAGTGCCTTGAATAGTTCTGATTTTAACTTTTTTGCCTTTATTTCTCTGACGCTCAATGTATCTGCGCCTGTATTCTTCGTTGCCATCAGATTTTAAATTGCCGTTCTCGTCTAAGAAATTCCCAGCTTTAAGCAATGTCTCGCGATTTTTATTTATTTGCTCAGTAACCTGCGATTTGACTTCAGAGTTAGATTTATAATTTGTCGAGAATTGCAAACTCTTAGTATATGGAGAATATCTTGCGACTAATTTATTATTCTCGTCGTAAATGTTTAGAATTCTCCCGAACAGTCTGCGTTGCTCCTGATATTTTCCGGTATATTCACCTGTTGAGACTTTGAAATTTCGGGTCTGCCCATTCTGGGTTACCCTTAAAGTGGCTATAGTTCTAGGTTTCTCAAAATCTTCAGGTTCTTGCTCTTCACTCAAAAATGCGTCAGGGTCATTTTCATTGCGAGCTTTCCAGCGTTCTCTAAATTCTTCGTTGCCGTCTGGTCTTAAATTTCCTTGAGTGTCAAGAAAGCCGCCTATGGACATAAATTTTTGTAATTGCTGCCTAAATTGAGCTTCAAAGGAATTTTTCCAAGCCTGTGAGTGTGTAACGCCGGTATCACGAAATTCAAAGTGGTCTGTGTATGGATAATAAACCGCGATAACTTCACCGTTATTATTACGGATTTCAATAGGTCTGCCGCGTAAACGTGAAACTCTGTCGTCATTTATTTCAGTCTTAGCTACAACATTGAGGCTGTATTTTTTGCCCTTAGTGCTGAATATAAATTTTCCGACTGGTAAATCCTCATTATCTTCTGCGTCGAAATTAACAGATTGATTATGAACTTCTCTAGTATCGTCCTGATTGCCTATTTCTTCGTTTATTATGCGCTCAATATTATCAAGTTTATCAAGCGACATATCATTATCAGAGTCAGTGTCATCAAGTTTAGGGTCAGGCTCATCATCAACGAGAGTTTCAGCGTCTAAACCTTGAGAAGCGCGTTTGACTGCTTCCTGTTCAAGTTCCTTATTAGTCTTT
>CAJOEQ010000266.1 GCA_905233515.1 uncultured Synergistales bacterium | reverse complement strand
TTATTTTAATTCATTTCTTGCTATAAGTTAAATAATAAATTAATTCATTTCTTCAATATAGTGAACATAATCAAGAGATCTCAAGGCCTCTATAATATCACTATGCTTTCTATATTGTTTAAAATCGCGCTCGTTAATTGTCATAGATACTGAATAGACGCTCAAGCCCGAATTTAAATATGCAGGATTTGACTCTATATCGTCAATTTTGAGTCCTAGTTTTCTTATAGTTGTAGCAAAATCTTGCAAGTTCAGACTATTATTTAACTCTAAATGGATCTCGAAATGATTAGATCTATCTTTTAAGATTGTCTCAATAAAAGGCAGCTGAGAAATACAGCACAATAACGCCGCGAACGCAATTAATGTAATAGTATAGAGTCCTGCACCTGCAGCAAGTCCGATTATAGAACAAGCCCAGAGTCCCGCTGAAGTAGTGAGTCCCTTAATTTGACTCTTAGAACTGAATAAAATAGAATTCCCGCTAATCATGGCAACTGCAACAATGGCCGCCGCAGAAATTATCGCAAAACCTTCATTTGTATGAACTATAACGCAAATATCAATCATAGCAGCCACTGCAGAAGCTAACGAGACAATTATAAACGTTCTCAAACCTGCCGAGTGCCTTTTGCTTGAACGTTCACAGCCGATAATTGCAGCAAGTAAGACAACAAGGCAAATTCTGAACAGTACAGAATAAATATTAATATGATATGACCAATCGCCGAGAAGCTGCGCAAGAGGGTCATTAAAGAAGGGATTATTTGACATTGAAATACTCATCTCCGAAAATTTTATTAAGAAAGAATTATATAATATACTTGAAAATATTTCAGGAGGCGTTATTAATTTGAGCAAGAAAATTTTTTGTATAATATTAACATTATCGCTGATGATTTTATCAGGAGGCTGCGACAGATACCAGACTGAAAACAGCGAAAATAACGGCAGTACGCTTGATTTGCGAGGTTCGGGCGTTGTTACTACAATAAATAATCAGGGCGATTATAAAACTGACTGGGCATTTGCTGTATTGCAGGCCTGTGAGAGTAATTATTTAATGCAATGTGCGCAGGGAGTATTAATAAATAATTTAGGCACTTATTTAGATTTAGACTTGTCAGAAATGCACTTGGCCTATTTTGCTTATAATTCACCGAAAAAAAATTATAGTGTGTATAATCCAGACTCGACAAATATTTTGAATTCAGGCGGAAATCTTACAAGAGCAGTAGCGTTTTTGTCTCGCGGTTATGGATTCGGGCCTGTTCTTGAAAGCAGCTTGATATACGGGACGACTCCGGGCAGTAATATGAGTCCTGAAGATTATATATCAGTCTTGAGATTGACGGACGCAGAAATTATCTCAGTGCCTGAATGGAACTCGGATAAAATAGACGAAATCAAGCAGTTATTAATTACAAACGGTGCATTATATCTCGAACTTGATTTTATTTCAGATGGATTTAATATAACAAATTCGTCATATTATTATCCTGTTGAGATTTCAGACGAGACAACAAATAACAGGCATTGCGTGAACGTAATAGGCTGGAACGATAATTTTTCGACTGAATTATTTAACGAGAATAACAGGCCTGTAAGATCGGGCGCGTGGCTTGTGAGAGATTCACACGGTACAGAATGGGGACAAAGCGGTTATTTCTGGCTCTCATATGCACAGTCTAATTTATTATTTGCTGTCTTAACAGTGGATGACGCTGACAGAAATTTAATTCATTACGGCTATGATGATTTAGGACATTGCTGTGATTTTGCGGGGTCATGGGCTGCGAATGTATTTCCGGCTGAAAACGAGACGAGAAATTTAATAGAAATCGGTTATTACACACTTGAAGATTTAATCTCTACTGATTTCAGCATATATACTTATGACACGCTGCCAAGTTCGGGGGATATTGTGAAGGGCAATAAAATTTTTTCAGTCCAAGCTGACGCGTTATATAGAGGCTATCACACTTTAGAACTAGAAGAATCTGTAAATATTCCGGCTGGTAAATATTTCTCAATAGTAATGCATGTTATGAATCCCACTTCAGACTCAGGAATAATCGCAGCAGAAACCCGAATAGAAGGCGACACGGTGCGGGCTGTACATTTTTCAACGGATGGAATAACATGGATTGACGGCGCAAAAATGACTGACGAGTCAGGCGAACATATAATAATGAACGCTTGTATAAAAGCATTTTGCAGGAAAAATTCAAACACTGCACCGGATTATTCGTCAATGCCTTCAACAATAGGCGGCTTAGATGTATATAATTACAGTGATTTGCGAATAACAGTATCAGGGGACGCGCTGACGAAATTTAACGAACTTAACCCGGTAAACGAAGACGACCCATATACGGCGGGGCGTTCATTTGCTCAATATATAGTTAATAATGACGGAAATTTATTTCCTGAAGGGACTTCAGTTGATATAGCGTTTATATTAATCAGCGATTTATATCAAGTAAATACTACACCGGTGAGTCAATATGGATTTAAAGAAATCGGCAGCGTTATAGATACAATTTATCCAACAGGTTATAAGCCGATTACATATTATGACATTGACGGAATAATTTGCCCTGTTTACGGCTCATATGCTGAGGAAGTTGATGAAGATGGATCATTAACGTTTAATGTTGATGAGCTTTTACCGGTAGATATAGAGACTCATACGAGTCTACCAGCCGGATATTATAGAGTAATGTATTCAGTGGGCAATGTAGTAGGAGTATTGCGTACTATTCAAGTTACAGACTAATAAAATTTATTGCTCCTGTGTGATTAATTCATGCAGGAGTATTTTATTTTGCGAGATTATTTGCTTGAATGAACTTAATAAAACCGTCTAAAATTTTTTGATTTCTAGCTATGATATTTTCTTCAGTGAAATTTTCGAGATTATTTGCGAGTTCTATTAATTCATGAATATTAGTTTTTGTTTTGCCTGTATTGCCGAGATAATAATTAGCTTTATCCCTGAATCTATAATCAGAAGCGCGTATATTAATTTCGCGTTCTAGTAATGATTTATTGCCGATTGACTCGAGATTAGATTTATTATTTAATTCCTGCTCACGTCGACGGGGTAAAATGTGCTCAATATCAAATTTTACTTCAAGCGATAATAAAGGCTGATATTTATCTTGAAAGACTTGCCAGACGACAAAACTTTTAGTTAATTTGCTGCTATTTACGAAATCAAAGCGTAAAAATCTCTCACGAAGCTGCTTTAAATCGAACTCATAACCGTTAAAATCTGCCTCACGACCTGCCGCTATATCTGCCATAGCGTTAAAAAACGGTGTATTATTTCCTGGTCTCATGAGCCTAGACGCAAGAATAAAAGCCGTGATTTTCCGTAAGAATCCGCAAAAATCGTTTTCGTTCAATTTGCCGTTTTCGTCCTTATTAGCCATGAAATATACAGAAATTAAGAAAGTCCACATGTTAGTGGGCATATTGTGCAAAATAAATAATTGCTTGAGGACTCTATCAGAAAAACGTTTAGTCTCTTGAAC
>CAJOEQ010000265.1:1835-4096 GCA_905233515.1 uncultured Synergistales bacterium | reverse complement strand
TTCACCGATTATATTAACTTTAGCGACTTCGTTGACTAAGACTAATTCTTTTTTTAGGAAATCTGCATAATCGTATAATTCTCTCATTGTGTAGCCGTCACCCGTTAAAGCGTAATATTGACCGAATACATCGCCGAAATCATTATTTATTACAACTGTGCACCCTGCCGGCAAATTAATAAGAGCGTCATTAACTTTTTGCCTTAAAACATTCCAAACTTGAGGGAGATCGGCGGCTGTATATTCGTCTTTAATGTCAACATAAATGACTGCTGCGCCAGGACTGGAACGAGTTTTAATTTTCTTGATTTCTCCCATTGCTTGAATAGCGTCTTCCATTCTGCTGGCTGCTTCCTGTTCTGCTTCATAAACTGTCGAACCCGGATAAATTATTGTAACTACGGCGGTTTTGATTGTGAAGGCGGGATCCTCAAGTTTCCCGATGCTGAAATATGCAGATATTCCGCCAACTGCAACTAGAAAGCAAATGAACAGCACTACGACAGTACGTTTTATGCTCGCACGAGCAATGTCCATAATAAAAAAATTTCCCCCTTTTCCTCGATAAACTGCTATTTTTTTAAGTTTAACATAATGCGTTCAAAATTTATAAAATAATAGCACCCTCAAAAATCGCCGGAATCGCACGCAAAATCGAAAAAAGGTATTATAACTCATCTATTTTTGTAAATTATCAAATAGGGGCATTCTCGACGCGTTTACGGGCATTTTTTATAATAGCCGCTGCTCTATTTTTATTTTTACTCGGAGTATCTAAATTTTGCATAAAATTTTCCCCTCATAAATTTACGTGTAGTCATTTTTTTGCAGTCTGAAATCGTGAAAAGAATTCAAGAAATTATGCTAAAATGTATATCAACGTCGAATAATGAAAGTAACGACGAGTCCGAGTGTCGCCACCCAGACTCAGAAAATATTTTCTTATTTGATTGTATTAGTATTTTACCACAAAAGAAAATACAGGAAAATAAGAAAGTAGTCAAGATTAATTTAGAAGGAGTGAATTAAAATTGGCGACAGTGAACGAAAATAAATACGAACAGACAGAAATAATTTACGAAGATTGGCATCATGCTGACAATTGGAATGAAGCATTACAGCACTTATTACCGCATAAACCTTACTGCACGAATAATCTTAAAAAAGGTTTGCTCGTCAGACCGCGTAAAAGCGCATTGAAACATAAATATATACAGCTTAATCCGCCCGGCCAAACTGTATTTTTTACGATCGATATTGACTACAAAGTCGAATATGCAGGTTTCCCAGAAGATGATAATTTAGCCATGCCATTATTTTGCGTCAGAAACAGGAGAAATAATCACGTTCATCTCATTTACGGATTACTTTATCCGGTCTGCACAACAAGCGCGGCTCATGAAGCACCGTTAAGATTTCTTAAGGCAATTATTGACGCTTATACTGAGCGCCTCAAGGGAGATCCTATGTACTCAGGACTTATCTCAAAAAATCCGTGGGCAGAAAAAAAGTGGCGCGTTCACAAATTATCTACTTGCTTATATAGTCTTAACTGGCTCGCTGAATGCAGGGGAGCTGATTTAAGCAAGAAGCCTATTAAGAGAGCTCCTGAAGAAGAAATCGGCCTCGGGCGAAATTGTCATATTTTCGGAAATGTACGAACATGGTCATATAATGCTATTCGCGATTTCTGGGGGCATAAATTTTCAGAGTGGTTTGATGCCGTAAAATTCAAATGCGGTCAAGAAAATTCGCGCTTCCCTGAGCCTTTGCTTGATACTGAGATAAATCAAATCTCAAAAAGTATATCGCGCTGGACTTGGAAACGCATTACTCCTCAAGGATTTAGCGCGTCTCAAAGAAATACCGTTCATAAACGCTGGAGCAAAGAAAGCAGACAGGAAGAGGGCATAAAGCTGCTCACAATGGGAATGTCAGTTAATGAGGTTGCAGAAGAATTAAACGTGACCCGGCGAACTGTTTATAACTGGCTTACTGAGGCTTCACCTGAAGATGTTAAAAAAATTGCAGAATTTAAGCCTGAAAATTTATCGGAAGCAAAACCGTGGGAAGACATGGGTGTTTCTCGCAGATGGTTTTATAGACTCAAGAAACGAGGTGAAATTTAATGAAAAAATTTAACCATTCCTGATTTAGTGCACAAATTGTGAAAATACCATATCAGATAACAGCCGCGGACCGGGGGGTTAGCGGGGGGGCGCGGCGATAAGCGGGAACTGATGAGCGGGGCGGTTTTCCAT
>CAJOEQ010000265.1:0-1820 GCA_905233515.1 uncultured Synergistales bacterium | reverse complement strand
CGGCTATTTCGGCGTAAAACTTCGGAAGCGCGACTCACGTGGGGGGTCTCAGGGTTCCCAAATTTCCGATAACTCAATTATGATTTAATATAGCGTAATTATATGATTAAATAGAGAATATGAGCTATATATTTCTTTTTTATGTGAGTTATTGCTATTTATATATCAGATTATTATAGCTAGTAGTCATGTTATGAATCCGGATTAAAAGCTGCTCCCGATGTCGTCATGTCCATTGTCAAAATTTCTGTAGCTTATGGCTGCGAATCAAAATATAGCCAAGAATCCGGAGCCAACTTCTGACCACCGTGGCCAGAAGTTAATTATTATTTTTCCATTTACTCAGCAAATCAAAAATAACTGATAAGACCTGCTTTTTATCATAGCTTTCTCCGAAATATTTTGTAATATCTGCTGGACTTAATAAAACATAGTCATAGACTGTTTTTGTGATTATTTTTTTCTGCAATATCTCTTTTGTTGTAGTTTCGGTCAATTCGTTTGCTTCTGCCAATTTTCTCAAGTTATCAGCCTGCTTTTTATTGATTCTTCGTCCTGATTGATTAATGACTCTTAATACAATTTCCTGCTGTTCAGGATTTAAGAATGACAATTCAACGCCTGCTAAAGGAGGGATCTGTTTAGAGTCAATTTTGTCGAGAAGCTCATCACTCAAGTGTGAAAGACTTATATAACGTTGAATAGATCTTTTGCTTTCCCCAAGCATAGCACTCATAGTATCAAGAGTAAGACCGCCTTTTTTGCCCTGATGTCTCATTGCCTCATATTTCATAGAATATGCTCTAGCTTTTTCCCTGTAAGAAATTTTTTGTCTCTGAATGTTTGAATCCACTACTAAAATCGCGGCGTCATCGTCTGAAAATTTTTTAATAATAACGGGCACTGTTTTTATTTCGAGTTTTTCACAGGCTTTTTTCCTGCGATGTCCGCTGATTAGTTCATAGCCGCCCTCTGTTCTACTTCTTGCAATACATGGAGTTAAAACTCCACTTTCTCTAATACTTTCAAGCAGTGCCGAAAATTCTTTGTCTTCTTTAACTTGAAAAGGGTGATTCTTAAAATCATAAAGTTCAGACACAGAAATTTGCTTTATCTGCCCTGTCTCGCCTAAAATTTCCTCGTAGGATATTAAATCAATTTCCTTTTTCACTTGTTAATAACTCCTTTGCAAGAGATTCATAACTTAATGAGCCCTTGCCTCTCTGATTGTATGAAAAAATACTTACGCCCTCCGATGAAATTTCAGATAGCTGCTCGAGTCTCGGTATAGACGTTTCAAAAATTTTGATTGCTGCCCCGTAAAGACTTCTTATTTTGTCTTTGATTCTCTTAGCATTTGAGTATCTTAAATTATCCATAGTGAAGACAATGCCCTCTATTTCCAATGACGGATTATAATTATTTTTCATGGCATGTACTACTCGGATTAATTCAGTAAGGCCGTCGGCTGCATAATATTGAGGCTGAACAGGTATTAATACACTATCTGAAGCAACAATAGCATTTAGTGTCAGCATTCCAAGCGATGGCATACAGTCAATCAAGATATAATCATATTTCCCCCTAAGTTTTTCAAGATATTTTTTTAATATCTGCTCGCGATTTTCAACCGTGATTAATGACATGTCAAGACCTGACAGGAGTTTATTAGACGGGATTATGTCAATGCCTTCAGGATGATTCAAGATTACGTCATATGGATCAGTCTCAAAGCCTAAAATAATATCTTCCAGTTTATTTTTGAGAGTCGCTTTATGTTTTTTCCCGAAACCTAGACCGAGCGTCAAATCACCCTGAGG
>CAJOEQ010000264.1 GCA_905233515.1 uncultured Synergistales bacterium | reverse complement strand
TCAAACAAAATTATTTCAGAATTTGCCAGCAAGAACGCAATCATAATAATTCACATTTCACCCGTAAAAAATCTAATAACGCATATACACTAAAATTTTTACGCTTAAATTATAAATATCTTGACAAACTAGCAAAATTATCATAAAGTTTTTACACACAAACTAAAATTTTAACGAGAGAAAATATAATGACAAATAAAAGCGTGAATATAATACAAATTTTTATGGAGCACATCAAGAATTCTGATACAGAAAATTTTATCAGAAATATATTATTTTGTTTCGGAGCACCAACTATTAAAGGCTTAAAAGCTGCGTGCTTGATAAATTTCAGACGTAATCAGGACGAAGATATGCGCACAATCTGGAAATTAAACGCGTCTAAGTGGCTTGATTCGCTCGGTGTTGAGTGGCTTTTACTGAATGAACACGAAAAATTTAATAATAATGCTCTCGTTATGATTTATAGGCGTGAATTGCTTTCAAGGGCTTTGACATGCAAGAAGGCTTGCGAGATTTTAGAGCGTCAGGGCTACCCGGTGAATAATTTAGACTCGTGCTTAAAATGTTTATGTGAAAAATTTTGTTCGTCATTCCCGCATGAGATCGGCTTATTTCTTGATTACCCGCCCGATGATGTTAAATGCTTTATGGAAAATAAGCGCGCAAAAAATTTATTAAAGCCAAGTTACTGGAAAGTTTACACTAATAGCAATATCAAGAAGGCACGCCGCACTTACCGCAAATATAAGCGAGCAGAGTACGACGCAGCCCGAATGATTTTATCTTTATAGGAGGTTATTTTATCATGGCAAAAGTTTTAATTGTCTACGTATCAACAACAGGAAACACCGAGAAAATGGCGAGTGCTATTTGTGAAGGTGCAAAGGCAGCAGGTGCAGATGTAACTTGCAAAACAGTCGGGGACGCTTCAGTAAGTGAACTCGCAAATTATGACGTTATAGCGTTCGGATCTCCTGCAATGGGCGCGGAAGTCATCGAAGAAGCCGAAATGGAACCGTTTTTCACTGAGGCAGCAAGCGCAATTAACGGCAAAAAAGTAGCTGTATTCGGCTCATATGACTGGGGCGACGGTGAATGGCTCAGAACATGGGAAGACAGATGCAAAGAGGCAGGCGCGGACGTTATAGCAAGCGTTAAAGCTCATCTCGAACCCGACGACGACGCAATTAAAGAATGCAAAGATTTCGGCGCAAAACTAGCATAAAAAAATTCTCCGGCCTCCTGATATAAATTTATCGGGAGGTCATTAATCTTGTAAATTCTACACTTCCAAGAGTCGACAAATGAATATGATCTATAAATAATGAAGGGTCATAATGTGAAAATTTATAGCCCTTTTCTGAAAGATTGAGCCGGTTTATTAATTCCTGAGAGATAAAATAATTTGCTTGATTTTCGCGCAATAAGTCAATATATTCACGCATTATACTTGAATAAACGCCGCTTTTAACCGTGTCAAAAAATTTCGGAGTCTCAATAAATACTAAATTTATATTATTTTCGCGGCAAAGTTTTATAATTTTCGTGATTGCTTGTTTTTGCGATTTATTAATATTGCCCGTACCTGTCTGAGGAATCGGAGTCGAGTCAAGAATTTCGCGCGTAGTTCCTGAAAAATTGCCGAGAGTCGCCCCTTTGTGATAGCGATTTGCAACGAGTCTTTTATACAGCGGCCAAAGTAAAAATATATCATTTCCGGACGAAATAAATAGCTCCCATGTTAAAGCAAAATAATTTGATTGATTGCGCGTTATAGCGTCCCAGATTGCAATTTTTAGGCTTAAGGGCGAGTCAAATATCATTCTAGATTCTGCGAGTTTTGACTCTTGAGCGGCTGAATATGCGTACATATCGAGATATAAATTTTTTATTGCTGTGTTATGACTAATTAAATATTCAATTACTAGTAATTCAAGAGTGGGATCAAAGCCGTTATAAGCAAGTATAAAAGAATTCTGCGCAATTTTTTCAGCCTCATTTATATTTATTCCGCGCCCGAACATCGACGAGCCTATATAAAGATTTTCGATTTCGCCGAGTTTAGCAGCTTTATAAATTCCCTTGTCAATTTGTGCGCTCAAATCACACGAATAAATATTTTTGACGGCAATAAAGGCTATACAGGCAATCACAGCAAGAAATAATATTTTGATTCTAAGAGTCATTAAATAATTCACCTTTCATAATGCTATAATCATTATAAATTTTCGAGTCAATATCAGCAAAAAAATTCTTGTTAATATAAAATTATTAGCTCCCTTCAGATTTTAATG
>CAJOEQ010000263.1 GCA_905233515.1 uncultured Synergistales bacterium | reverse complement strand
TGATAGGGCAGTCGATGAATATTCAAAGCAGCAGGCAGCGGCTAAAAATGTAAAATTTATAAAGCGCATGACCGTGAGCAATGGAGCAAGTTTGCCCGATGATTTTATTGATTTCTGCGGAGCTGTTCCGATTAATATAGAAGGCAGCATAATGAATTATTACGGCGAAGTAAGTACTTTACCAGTGAAATATTTTGCTAGACTTCCATATGTAACGAGTTACGGCGAAAATGTGAGTTTGCCTTATAATCACGATGATGAAATGAAGATTGCTGCACTTGCTGCGATTTATGCTCTGAACAAGCAAGAATTTAACGTCTCTCAAGATGTAGCACTCTTAGGAATTGGAGCGACACCGAATGCCGACACCCAGCAATAAACATGTAAACGCACAGCAAAAATTTTATCCTGCTTTTGACGGCGGATTAAATCTCTCAGTACCAGCCGAGAGCATGAACCCGAATGAGCTAAAAGAAGCGTTAAATGTCGAATTCTCAAATTTGACAGGCTCAATGAGAGTTAGAGGCGGCCTTGTATGGTCAGCAAGATTTGAGCGTGAAGTCGACAGCATTGTCCCAGTCAGAGGCAGGCGCGGATTTTTAGCCAGAATTAAAGGCACTCGCAAATTGTATTATTTCAAATGGAATAATATTTGGGATGTGTCAGGCGAATTAACGGGCGATGAAGATTTAAGCGCGGCGGCATGGGACGAGGCGGGCGAACTTGTTATTGCGTCAGGCGGCAAATTACAAAAATTTAGCGACTCAGTTATTCCGCAATTAACAACGCTTGAGAATTCACCGGACGAGTGCAGAATTGTATTTGTCCGGGAAGGCCGTGTCGGAGTAGTCAGCGGTGCTGATACAATTTATTTTTCATGGGTCGGAGATTGCGAATTATGGGACAATGACCCAGACGATGAAAGCACAGGACAATTTATTGAAGTCGGCTACAAAGACGGAATGGATATTAACGCGGTTATTCCCTTGTCTAGAGATTTGATAATATTCAAGTCTCCTACAAATGAGACTGACAAGGGAACAATTTGGCGTTTAACTGGTGAATTTCCTGACTGGTCTTTGCTTGAAGCAGCTCATAATACTGGGACATTTTCAATGCGGAGCGTTAAGGCTGTTGCTAATGACGTGTTTTATATCACTACAGCCGGAGTTGCTACACTCTCAAGCGTTACAAGTTACGGAGAAATTAAAGCGTCATGGCCTGACAGAAAAGTTAATAGTGCTTTAGTCCCGTTGATTGATGATACTGCTCAATTATGGGATGTGCCAGTTAAACAGCAAGTCTGGGCGTTACCTTCAAAAAATGAAGATATTATCTGGGTTCTTGATTGCGCCCGCGGGATATGGACAAAATTTCAATTTCCTAAAGTGCCATTTTACGCAACCGGCATTGATGAAAAGTTGTATATTATAATAGGAAGAAACATTTATAATGTGAATGATTATTATACTCAAGATGAGATTAAAGACGAGGCAAAAACCGCGATAAAAGCTAGAATGAAACTCGGTGCAATCTTAACAGCTCGGCAGACGTTGATTAAAGGCGCGTTTGCTTCATTCGAAATTTTCCCAGAGTGCGACGCAGTATTAAACTTGAGCAAATTTCAAATGCCCTTCAGAGCTGGCGGAACTATTGATTATATTTATGACCCGCCAAATGATACTCAATATGCGAGTGAAGATGATGACGCTTTATTCCCAGAAGGTAACGTATTAACTTCTAGGCGGCGTTGTATAGTTCGTGAGTGGGCAGTTGCTCCTGAAGTTATTATCAATGGCGGCGGCTGTTCGTTGTCTACAATAGGATTAGAAATTGCGGAGGTGTAAATCATGAGTTTATTAGGGCCCTTCAGTGTTGGCTATCCTGTCGCATTTCGTTCTGGCGGCGATACAACGCGTGAAGCATTCGGAAAACATATTCAAGAAATTGAGCGGATTTATGGAATATTGAACGCTCTTGACGCTGGCAAATTATCAAGTGGTGATATGGCAGGTTCATTAGACGCACATATTCAAAGCACTAACCCTCACCCGAACTGGAAACCGAATATAAGTTTTAGCGATTTATCAGGAAGTATTGACGCGTCAAAAATTTCAGGCAGTCTAGCAAATGCAACTATTCCAGCAGGAAATGTTATAGGAAATTTAACTCAGGCTACAATTGATTATTCAAAAGTGAACGGACTGCAAAGTTTTGTGAATAATTTAATCAGTCAGGCAGGTGTAGGAAGTGGCGGCGGCTCTGGTGATGGTATTATTATGTCTAACTTGAGCAAAAAAGGTTA
>CAJOEQ010000262.1 GCA_905233515.1 uncultured Synergistales bacterium | reverse complement strand
TCGCCGCCTGATAATAACAACGAACGCCGCAGACCTTTTTCACCGATCGGGCCAAGTATTAACGCTAAAACTATTGCAGCATTATTAAGCCCGAATTTACGAGCAAGCCAGCCTATAACTCCGAAAATCAGCATTATTACAACGTCTACAAAATTTTGATGTATCGCAAATGAGCCAACTACACATAAAATCGTAACTGATGGAATTAATATAGCGTCGCTCAATCTAGCAATTTGAGCAAATCCCCTACAGCCTAATAAACCGATTCCCAGCATAAAAAATTGTATAAGCACAAAGCCCGCAAAAAATGTATATGTCATTTTCGCAGTCTCACCTACAAATAAATTTGGTCCCGGTGTCAAGCCCTGAATTATCAAGCCGCCCATTAACACAGCTGTAACACTTTCGCCGGGAATTCCTAGAGTCAGCATTGGAATCAGTGAACCGCCTGTAACTGCATTATTTGCTGCCTCACTGCCCGCGACTCCTTCATATGAGCCATGCCCGAATAATTCTTTATGCTTTGAGAACTGCCGAGCCGTGTTATATCCCATAAAACAAGCTATTGAAGCTCCTGCACCCGGCAAAATTCCTACAAGATTTCCGATTATCCATGAACGGCCTATAGTGGGCGCGATTTCTTTTAGTTCTGACTTAGTGAGCAGCATTCTATCATTAAATTTTGTAGCTCTAGCACGTTCCTTGATTTTTGCCTCAGCTAAAATTAAAGCCTGACTCATTGAGAATAACCCGATTAGTGCGCAAGTTACGTTAATCCCTTCATATAATGACGCTTGACCGAACATGAATCTTTTAACGCCCTGCATTGGATCCATTCCGATTGTTGAGAGTAAAAGCCCTAAAGCACCGCTCATTAAGCCTTTGACCATTGATTTAGACGAGACTCCGGCAATTATAGTTAATCCAAATATAGACAGCCAGAAATATTCAGGAGATCCGAATTTCATAGCGAGCTGACCGAGTAAAGGCGCAAAGAAATAAAGTGATATACAAGAAAGCAAGCCCCCGAAAAATGACGCAATACAGGCCGTCCCGAGTGCCTTCCCTGCTTGACCCTTCAAAGTCATTTGATAGCCTTCTATTGCAGTCGCCGCGCTCGCTGGAGTCCCCGGTGTGTGTATTAATATAGCAGAAATTGACCCGCCGAAAATCGCACCGCAGTAAATCGCTCCTAACATAATCATTCCCGTTGATGCGTCCATTGAGAAAGTCATAGGCAGCAACAAAGCGACTCCCATTGCCGCAGAAAGCCCGGGAAGACAGCCGATTATTATTCCGATTGTAACTCCAGCAATCATAGCTAAAAGATTTACAGGCATAAACGCGTTAATAAAACCTCCGGTCATTAATGATAAAGTTTCACTCATTTATAGAACCTCCCACGAATCAAATAATGTCCCTGCAGGTAGTCTGACTTCAAGAAATAAAGTAAATGCACAATAAACTAACGCAATTATAACTATTTCAGCAAGTACAGCCTGCCAAAGTTTAACCCGCAAAAATAAAAGTGTCGCGCTCATGAATAATATACTTGAAATATAAAAGCCGGCATATGGCATGATGACTAAATAAATTATTATCATCGCGAAAATTATAAAGAATTGCCCCGGCAAAAAGTTTTTAAAGTCTTCAAGCCCGCTTGTTACTCCTTCACGAATTGCAGCACGAATCATATTTATAACGTGTAAACTCGTTAAAGCAGCCAGCAGGACAATTATACATAACGGATAAATTTGCGCGGCCTTTGGTAAATTCAGAGTCATATACAGGAAAAACGCGCAGATAGCGTACATTGTAAGACAGACTCCTATATCTGTTTTCTTCATGATAAATTAACAGCCTCCCATATAAATAAAAATTTTTATCCCATTATAAAGCAAAGACCGGGATTTTCTCCCGATCTCGTAAAAATTAACCTTTTATGAATTTCTTTAGTGCCTCGTAGCGTTCAGAGCCTATTATTTTGCGTAAAAGAGTTTTTATTGTTACAGCAAGTTTTGATCTCAAAAAATATAGATACGCGGTAAAATGTGAAGGGAGCTTTACGCCTTTACGTTTCAAAAATATATATGGGTCGGGTTCATTGCTTGATAAAATATTCAGCGAGTGATTACAAACTACTTTTTTCTTCTCGCGCCATGATATTTTTTTATAAGTATCAAGATCAAATACTTTGCTGAAATTCTCAAGTTTATTTATTGCCTCTAATGCTAATAAAGTTGTAACACACTTATGGCACTTTGAGCAATTATGCGCAGCCTCAACAGGAGTAACACAGACATTTA
>CAJOEQ010000261.1 GCA_905233515.1 uncultured Synergistales bacterium | reverse complement strand
GTGGGCGATTTACTATATAGCGAAGGTATATGAAAAATCGGGTGACACAGACAATGCCGTAAAATATTACAGGATGCTGACGGAAAGAAATTATAATGTATCGGCAAAACGCAAGGAAAGATTTGTATCGTATGGTCCTGACGGCAAGTATGTGGGAGGCGAATATGAAATTGAAACTGACGACATCGTTATAAATCTTGCGAAATTGAGTTTGAAAAAGTTAGGAGTAGAAGTAGAATGAACTTTTGCAAATGACTATTAGTGGCTTTCTATGTTAAGGAGTGAAAATTTATGACAGTGCAAGAAATTTCGCTGGAAGAATTTGAGTAGTTGTCATTAGAGCATTATTGGGATTATTGATTAGGAGTTGAGACTTTATGAATGAATTCATGTCCGAATTGGAAAAATTAAATGCAGAAGAGATTTATAACAAAGGTTCCAAATATTTTTATGGTACGGCTGAAATTCGGAGAGATTATGAGAAAGCGTTGATGTGTTTTATAAGGGCATTTGATTTGGGAATTGTCAAGGCAATGACTGAGATTGGATTTATGTATGGAAGAGGGTACGGAGTCGAACAAGACAAAGTTGAGGCAGAGAAATGGTACAGACGAGCGGCTGAACTTGGTGATTTGTATTCAATGAAAGAATTTGCAAGTGAATTGGAGTCTGGTGAGATTATAGATAAAAATATTTCAGAGGCGATAAATTGGTTAGAAAAGTCAGCAGAATTAGGAGATAAAGAGGCAATGTACAGTCTTGCCAAATTCTTGATAAAATATCAGCGAAAAGAATCATCGGCACTTGAATGGCTTAAGAGACGTAATGACGGTAACGAATTAAAAATATCGGCGGATTTGGCGAGTATTTATTATGATTGTGAGCCGGAAAAATCTATTGAGATATATAAAGAATTGTCCGCCGTCGGGGAGAATTATGATTATACTTTAGGCGAGATGTATAAGAAGGGCATAGGCACTGAAAAAAATCTTACAGAGGCGATTAAATGGTTTGAGAAAGCGGCACGGATTGAAAATCCTGCCGACCATAGCGAAGAATATTGCAAATGGGATGGGATGCTTAAGCTTGCTGAGATATACATAAGTCTGAAAGATGAAGAGACCGCTCTTGAATGGCTGACTGAACGTAACGAAGGCATAAAAATTTTTGCGATGAGCGAAATGGGGCATATTTATTACGGAGACAACGAGTTTGAGTATGAGGATACAAGTCTGGTCAATAAGTACAAAGCATTTGAGTGGTTTAAGAAATTATATAAGCTGAAAGATTCACACGGAGCATATTATTATGGCGAAATGTGGGAGCGGCGTTCTAGAAGCAAAGCGTTGCGAATCTATAAGTACGGAACAAAGTTCGGCAGTGAGCGTTGTTTTAGAAGAATCATTCAGCTTTATTTGGAAGACGGCAATATAATCGAAGCAGCTCGTTGGTTGGTGAAATATGTTAATATTGCGGACGGTGGGATTTTTGATAAGGCTTACCTCACGCCATTTAAGGAATTGAAGCAAATAACAACATTTTTCATAGGAGCACCTATGGAAGAAGTGATTAAGCTTTACGGCGGAGACAGGAAACTTGCGGCGGAAGAGATTTATAGTTTTGCGCGAGCGTGTGATAAAACTCCGCTGAATCTTTATAGCAAGCTGGCAATAATGTCGGTGGCGGTAGATTTAATGGGTGACAGTTGTCCGATAGGAATTATTGAACGATTAGCCAGTCGATATGATGAAATTTATCGTGAGGTTAAAGATAATGGCGTATCCGATGAGATTGAAGGCGACGAAGAAGAACTTAGGCTAAAGAAATTGTTTAAAACATATAAAGGCTCATCGGAAGAAAAAAATTATCACGGTGCCGAATATTACAGAGAGAAATTTCTTTATCTCAATAGCAAGCTAAGGCTTAGACTGTAGAAATAAAAATAGCCCTCATTCATTCCGTTAAAGCAATGGATGTTGGGGATTTTTTATGCAGAAAAATGCACATTCATGTTGTTATAATATTGCGAAGCTGGAGGTCTGATATGATAGAAGAAAAATTGGATACAATGATTAGGGAAGTAATCATTGAGCAAATTAAGCCACAAAGTGTGAGGAACTCATATTTTAGAAAACAGGAAGACAAGCGACGCTTAATGAGATTTATCCCGATAAAAAGATTAAAAAATATTGCAGAAGATTTTTATATGCATTTCAACAAATTAAGGATAGTGGGTAAAGAAGAATGGTATAGAAATATGTATTGGGGAAATAAAAATTATATGCATATATGGGGTGTAGGTAATTTTGGAGTTGTATATAATGGCTTAACG
>CAJOEQ010000260.1 GCA_905233515.1 uncultured Synergistales bacterium | reverse complement strand
GTCTTGCTACTTCCTGCGGGTTGTGAATGGGTAGTCCTATAGTCCAGACTTCTTTATTTGTGAGTAATGCGCTTTCTATTGCGTCAACTGCTCGTTTTACCCCGAAACAAAATCCGGCATGTTCAGCCATTATTATTTTCATTCGGGCGAGTCTCCTTCTTTATTATTAATATGATTCATAGCGAGATTAATAATTTCTTGCTCGTGATTTGATTCTGACATATTGAACCATATAGCCGGCTCAAATTTTTTAAACCAAGTTTGCTGTCTTCTGCAAAATGCCTTAGTTCGTGCGATTGAATTTTCTAGTGCTTGATTAAAATCCATTTTGCCGCGATGATAATCAATTAATTCACTATAGCCCAGACCTTTTAACGGTGTAAATCTCTCATCAAAGCCGTTATCTAAGAGCCATTCTACTTCTTCAGGAAATCCCGAATTAAATTCTTGCTCGAGTCTTATTGCAATTCGTGAAAATAATTCTTCTCGTGAACGTGACAGCCCGATATAAAGCACGTCGAATCCGTAATCTCGTTTAGTTCCCTCATTATAAATCTGTGAAGGAGCTTTGCCGGTCAAGTCCCATATTTCAAGCGCGCGCGTTACTCGTTGAATATCATTTTTGTGTAATTTGCCTGCTGTAACTGGGTCAACTTCTGATAGTCTCATGTGCAATAACTCGGCACCTTGTGAATTTGCTAGAGCTTCGTATTTTTCGCGAATATTATTATCAGATGGCAAATCTTGATTCAAACTCGCATGAAATAACGCATTATAATAAAACGGAGTCCCACCGACGAATAAAGGCACTTTACCTCGTGTATAGATTCTTTTTGCGGCTTGTGAAGCTAATTCGGCAAAATCTGAGACAGTAAATTTTTCGTCAGGGTCAACTATATCTATCATATGATGAGGGATTTCATGTCTGAATGACTGTGAAATTTTGTCAGTTCCTATATCCATGTATCTATAGACTTGACGCGAATCGACTGAAATAATTTCCGCGTTCAAATTTTCTGCGATAGATAGACTTAATGCCGTTTTTCCTACGGCTGTAGAACCTATTAAAGCAACCACTGGCTGGCGATTCATTATTAAAGCTCTTTTTACCCCTTGTTAAAGCAACATGATTAAATTTTTTAATGCAACTGATTATAACATATCTTTAAAATTTGCAAGTGTATTTTTTCGCTAATTTATTAATTATTTGCTGAATCCCGCGCGTATTTATTCACACGAAAAATTTTTATTTATGAATTTTTACGCATTTATAGTGTAAAATATGCTTAATTTCAGACTAGAGAAATTACACAAAGAGGAGAGATTTATTTTGCAGAGGTCATTACGTTTATTCCTGTCAGCGATTCTGTTGACGTTAATATTTACGAGTAATATTTATGCTTCAACAGCGGGCAATACAGGAATGACGGGACTCTGGGAATATCCGACGGCAGAAATTCCTGATGATGGGAGCGGCAGATTCGGCTACACTAAGGATTCACCGTATAATTATTACTTTCTCGATATGTCTTGGCTTCCTTGGCTTGAAGTAAATGCAAGATTCACAACTTTTGACACAGTTAAAACGGGTATACTTGGAGAAGGATATACAGGACGTAAATATATGGACAAGGCTATAGATTTAAAAGCTGTCTTATGGCACAACAGGGCTTCAAGTAAACGCTGGTATTTGCCTTCTATTGCTTTTGGAATTTACGACGTTACAGGCACTGAATTAATGAAAGCTCATTACGGTGTTGCTACGTGGCGATGGGATAAAGTAGCATTGACTCTCGGTTACGGTTCAGACAGGTTAAATGGATTATTCGGCGGAATTGAATACGACGTAACAAACTGGCTTGCTGTTAAAGCTGAATACGGAAAATTAGATTACACAAGGGATATAGCAGGCGGGATTAATATATTGCAGGAATCTCCCAAGAAAAAATATAATGTCGGAGTCGTCTTAAAAACTCCGTTCGGTCTTGAAGGTTCATTCAGCTGGCAGAGAGGCAACGAATTCGCTATGACTATTTCACAAAAAATTAATCTAAGAGGGCCATATCTCGGCAAACGCAAAATAAATTACGAGACTCCCGGTGATCCACGCCCTGCGAACTGGGACGATATAGACTCAAACGAATTAATTTCACGCATTAAAACAGGTCTTGAAAAATTTACACGAGTCCGCGATGTTGATATTACTTTATTAGAATTAGATCACGGCCATAAATTAATACTTGCATATGAAAATTACGGTTATGCTTCACACGCTGAGGCAATGACTAGAGTCTTAGTTGTCTTATCTGCTGTAATGCCTGAAACTGAAGAGT
>CAJOEQ010000259.1 GCA_905233515.1 uncultured Synergistales bacterium | reverse complement strand
TGAAGTAGTTATGCCGCCCGCCGGTTATTTAGCTTGGAAGGGTGAAATGTCTTTAACTCTTGTATTATTATCAGGAATCGCCGGGAGTTTGTTAGGAGCATTATTTAATTATTGGTTAGCTGTAAAACTTGGCCGGCCATTATTGATAAAATACGGAAAATATTTCTTTATTTCACAAGAGACTATAGACAAAGCCGAAAAATTTTTCCAGAAGCACGGACATATAAGCACATTCGTATGTAGATTACTGCCGGGGATTCGTCAGTATGTTTCACTTCCTGCGGGACTTGCAAGAATGCCGCTCAAACAATTTTGTATTTATACGGGACTCGGCGCGGGGATATGGGTATTTGTGCTGACTTTTGCGGGGTATCTGCTCGGTGAACATCAGGAATTATTAAAGCAGTATTTACACGTCATCACACTTTCATGTATAGCAGTCGCAGTAATAGCTACGTTAATATATTATTTTGCGAGAAAAAATAAATCATGAGCGGAATTTTAGGCGTTACTCTCAGAGGCATGGAAGCATTACCCGTTGAAGTTGAAGTAGAAATAACAAGGGGGCTTTTTGCTGTCTCAATAGTCGGAATGGCTGACGTGGCCGTGAAAGAATCACGAGAAAGAGTCCGAGCTGCTTTGCGTTCGTTAGGGCTTGACTTAAGGGGGCGAGTCTCTGTAAATCTTGCTCCGGCTGATATTCCCAAAGAGGGCGCATTATTAGATTTACCCATAGCACTGGAAATGATATTTGCTTTAGGTGCGTTAAAACAATGTCCGAAGGCTTTATATATGGGAGAACTTGCGCTTGACGGCCGATTAAGACGAGTAAGGGGAGCAGTCCCGGCGGCATTTCTCGCTAAAAAAATGGGAGTCCCCTTATACATTCCCAGTGAAAACGCCGAAGAAGTTGCACTTGTTCAGGGAGTCGAGGCATATTGCGCTGATAATTTAGCAGAATTAATTAATAATTTGCTCGGTCATGAACAGCCCCGCCCATTGCCGCCCGTTTCGATTCCTGATTTGCCGGTAAATGCTGATCCTGATTTTGCGGACATTAAGGGACAAGCTCAAGCACGACGAGCCGCAGAAATCGCCGCAGCAGGTCATCATAATTTATTATTAGTCGGTTCACCCGGCAGCGGGAAGACTTTAATTGCCAAAGCTATACGGGGGATTTTGCCGCCTTTAACTGATGATGAGCTTGTAGAAACTCTTTTAGTTCGCAGTACTCTGGGAATGCCTATTAATTCAACTCGTGAAAGACCCTTCAGGACTGTACACTTCAGCGCGAGTACTGTATCAATTTGCGGAGGCGGTAATAATTTGCGGCCCGGTGAAGTCTCTCTTGCTCATAGGGGCGTGTTATTTCTTGACGAGTATACGGAATTTAGACGAGATTTAACGGAGAGTCTGCGCGCTCCCATTGAAGACGGTGTAATAACAGTAAGCAGAGCTGCAGGAACTGTTGAATATCCTTCACGAGTCTTGCTTGTTTTAGCCGCGAATCCCTGCCCATGCGGTTATGCCGGTGATCCCGTTATGACTTGTAAATGTTCAGCCGGTGATATTGAACGTTACAAGCGCAAATTATCAGGGCCAATTATGGACAGAGTCGACTTACAAGTTAATGTGCCTAGATTAACGCCTGATGAGCTGCTTTCATTTGATAATAACGGTAAACAGCCCGAGTCAAGTTCAGTTATTCGCGAAAGAGTAATAAAAGCTCGCAAAATTCAGCAAGAAAGATGGCGGGAATTTAATATAGTCTGTAATGCAGAATTACCCGAAAGACTCGTTAAAAAATTTTTGACTCTTCCTGATGACGCGCGTAATTTTCTCGTGAACATGGCCGCAAAATTAAATCTTTCAGGTCGAGGCTTAAGCAGGACTCTAAAAGTTTCACGAACTATAGCGGATTTAGCAGGCGATGAGTCAATCCAGAAAAAACACGTTGCTGAAGCTCTAGTTTTCAGACAAGGCTACGGGAGAAGATAAAAAGTTTATTACTCTGCAAAAATTGTGATAATATCTATAAAATTTTTTGAAAGTATTTATTTATTCAGGAGGCAAAAATTTTTAATGGACAGTAAAGACTATAAAGACACTCTAAATTTACCCGTTACAAATTTCCCAATGCGGGCGAATTTATCAAAACGTGAACCGGGATTTCTTGAATTCTGGCACTCACACGACATTTATCACAAAGCACTCAACGCACGAAAAGATTCACACGAACATTTTGAGCTTCACGACGGCCCGCCCTATGCAAATGGAGATATTCACATCGGAACAGCTTTTAATAAAGTCTTGAAAGATTTTATTGTGAAAGCAAAAACTATGACA
>CAJOEQ010000258.1 GCA_905233515.1 uncultured Synergistales bacterium | reverse complement strand
TAACTGGCCAATAATCTCATCGCAATCAATTTTGTCTAACACGTCGGGAGCTTGTCCCGTTCCTGCCTGTAATTGCACTAAGACATTTGCTGCCTCTAGTATTTGATTTATTCCCGCGCTTGCTGATTGCTTTTGAACATTTGCAAGAATGCTCATGTATTCGATTTTGATTTCTCGGTCTGATATTTCAGGCGGAGGCGGCGGAAACTTCCCGGCTCTCTGCATTATTGCGAATATCCTGTTAATCATGGGATCTAACATTTCAGACATTTGGCGTTCTATCAATGGCCCGAGCATGAACATTTTTTCACTTTCTCGCGCTTGGATTTCCGTAGCTGTTCGATTACATCTTGAACATGTTCACATAAAAAATTTCTTCCAAGTGTTCAGTTATCTCAAGTCGTTTTGCTGCTACGCTTTTATGATCGAATTGCACTTGATACAGCGGAGTTATTGCCGGCACTCCATCACCCATAGGATTATAAACTGTTACGCCGCCCGGCTCATCCCGCAAAATTCCTTGTGTCAGACTTTCAGGCATTGCCACCGGAGGCCTTACTCCTTTTTTGATTGCGCTGCGTTCATCGAGCTCTAAATCCTGAAGTGTTTTAGCGTCATCAAATCCCGTGTCGCCCGGTTGTTCTCGACCGTATAAATCATCGTTAATTATTCGCCATCTCGGACACATCACGGGGAATTCATGATAACCGCCTACACGTAAAAATTCAGGCTCATTATATCCCGCAAGCCACCAATACGAGATAAATTTAAATTTCCCTGTTACTCCGTCATTTTGTCTGTATTCGTCGGAGGGCTGTATTAAATTTCTTAATTCATAGCTTGAGTTATCGCGATTTTCTTTGAGCCTGTGTCTTAATTCTTCCGGCAAACTTGACTCGCCGAACTCATTAGCAAGCTGTGTTAATGTTCGCTTAAACTGTCTACAAAACTTGTTAACTCGTCCGCGCTTATCTACTCCAATTGCGTAACTTCCGATTGTGAGTGCCTGCGCTCTAAATATATCGTCGTCATCTTCTTCTATTAATAATGCCGCAGTCCCGAAAATTCCCTCTTCTTTGTACACGTCAAAAAGCTGATCATATAAATTCGTTCGTAACATTGTGCCTTGCATTATATCTTGAATTTCTGTTAACCATGCTTTAACGCTTTCAAGTTCAGCAAGTCCCGTATCATAGAGTGTCAGAGTGAACCACGGACGGGACGGACTTGTTAATCCGCTTTTCATTCCGGCTGCGAAGTCGTCGGGAATTTGCCGCGCTCTGCTGTTAAATCTTAATGCCCGCTTTCTAGGCAATTCGTCAACGCTGAACCTTCCGCGATTCGGTGCGTACATATCTGACAATTGCCGCCACCAGTCTATATAATCACGCCGATCCTGCATCATTTGCCTAAATTTCAAATCTGCGTTTTTGCGTCTCTCTGTTATTCCTGACATTTCAAGCACCTAATTTCATTTTGCCTGAAGTATTTTGCGCTCCCTGCATTGCACCGCCGTTCATTGTCTGAAGTCTTGATAATGCCCGCAATCTCCTTTGACGTTCTGAATCTCTTGACGCTACTGACGACTCTGCCGCGTCCATTTCTACAAAATTTGTCGGTGCTTCTGTTTTCGTTTGAGTCTCGGGTACTGATGGCGAACTGAAGAAACACATTACACCATCACGCTCCCGCCCGTATTATTTGACAATCCTAACGCCCGCCGCCTTCTTTGAATATCGCTATTTAATTGCGCCTGCGTGTCTTCTGTCATTGTAGTTGCTACTGTTGACGGCGCACCGTATTTTATTCTATTCTCAAGTGTTGCCGGCTCTGGCTGTCTTGTCGATGATGATCCGTAATAACACATTTTTATAACCACTCTTCATTAAGTCTGTCTAATTCTGTAATTCTTTTTACTTCACGCGCATTAACCGGCCTGACTGGAAATGCGAAAGTTAAAGCGAGTGAGTCTGCCATATCCGGAGACCTTAAACCGCGCTCCTTTAATTTTTCCTTAGGCTCTAGAACTTTACGGCCAGCCGCGTCAAATTTATATGTCGGACTTGCTAATTCGCTTTTAAATTCTGTATCGTTCGGAATTGCCCCGCCACTCTCAAGCCATTCCCGCATTTTATCCCACATTTCAGATCGTTTATTTGCGTATTTATTCGGCTCAATTGCTCGCGCACCGAAATTTATTTCTAGCACTTTATAACCGAGCTGCCTCAATCGGTCAATTACTCCCTCACCGCGTCCCGCGTCAATAAATACCGCGTCAGGTTTGAACCTGTCAATCTCATCGGCGACAATTCCCGCAAATGTCATATTATCTAGATTTTCTATTACTCTTAACGGATGGCATAATAGCCCCTGACGTTTACAGAGTACGCTCCTATCATCCCCAAATCTAGCAACATCAACCCCGATAACCTTCACAGCTCCCGAAATATCTTGAGGGAACAGCCCGCGCCCTGCTGCCTTACTCACTAAATCAATCGTGATTAAAACATTGTCAGTGCTAGCTGTGAAATCGCATAAAAATTCTTGTCTATACTGATTTTCACTCATGACTGACTGCGCGTCCGTTAATTCTGATTGCGGAATTATATTTGTCTCATCTGCTCGGTACATTTTAGAAATCCAATTATTAGCCGTTAATCCATAAGTATACAGCTCATAAAATAAATTAATTCCCTTAGGCGTGC
>CAJOEQ010000257.1 GCA_905233515.1 uncultured Synergistales bacterium | reverse complement strand
TAATCTCACTGCAAAAGACGGCTTTATCGGTATTGCATGGCTTGAGTCCGGGACTCGCTGCTTCTATACAGCTAATAAAGCAGTTCGCAAGCCTGAAGATTTAAAGGGGTTAAAGATTCGTACAATGGACTCACAAATGGCAATCGACATGATGAATGCTTTCGGAGGAAGTGCTACCGTTATGGGATATAGCGACATTTACACCGGAATGCAGCAGGGAGTAATCGACGGAGCAGAGAATAATATTACTGCTTTAAGAGATCATGCCGACGTAACAAAATTTTATTGCTATGATGAGCACACAATGATTCCTGACGTTATAGTAATTTCCGCTAAAGTCTGGGACGAAATGAGCGACGAACAGAAAAAAATCATGAACGAGACCGCCGCCGCAATGGTACAAAATTATCGTGGACTCTGGGCAAAATTTGAAGACGACGTAAAAGCTCAAGTCGGTGATAAAGTAGAATATGTAAAAGACGTTGACAAGCCGGCATTTCAAAACGCAGTCGCCCCGCTTTATGAGAATTTAAAGAAGTCAGATCCAGCTACTTATTCATTTGTTGAAAGAATACAGGCCGCAAAATAATGAAGACTCTAGAAAAAATTTTAGACTCAATAATGCGCTTTTTAATGGCTCTGTCTATGTTCATACTTGTAGCATTTGGAACTTGGCAGATTTTCAGCCGCTGGGTACTTCAAGACCCGTCAACTTTTACAGATGAGTTATTGCGTTATGTCTTAATTATTGCTGGCATGATAGGATCGGCCTATTGTTTTTACCGTGATGAGCATTTAGCATTGACTCTAGTATCTGATCGTGCAAAAGGTTTATTTAAAATCATTCTTGATATATTTATCGAGGCTTGTATATTATTCTTTGTGATTTACGTATTTATTTACGGAGGAATGAAATTATCAAGCACTGCAACAAATGTATCATCAGTTATGCGAATTCCCATGAAGACACTTTATTTGATTGAGCCTGTTTGCGGAGTCATGATAATAATCGCGCGAATTCTAAAATATTTGCAGGCTTTCTCGGCTCATAAACAGAAAGGCGGGGAGAATTAATCATGGTAATAACTGCAACTATAGTATTATTCGTGTCGTTTTTTATTATGTTATTCGCTGGAGTGCCGATTTCTGCGGGAATTGGTATAGCTTCAGTAATTGCTGCTTGTGTGAGCGGTGTTACTACTTTAGAGGGATTTGCTTTCACAGCCGCGCAAAAATGTTTTTCCGGTCTTGACTCGTTTTCGCTGTTAGCACTGCCATTTTTCTCACTCGGCGGCAATATCATGAATAAGGGCGGAATTGCTAGAAGACTTGTGAGACTTGCAAGACTCTTAGTCGGCAAAATTCCCGGTTATCTAGCTGCAACAAATGTTTTAGCTAATATGTTTTTCGGGGCTGTCTCTGGGTCTTCAGTAGCTGCTACTTCTGCAATGGGTTCTATTTTATCACCTCTTGAGAAAGACGAAGGCTATAATCCTGACTATTCAGCAGCTGTAAATATTTGTTCTGCTCCTACTGGAATATTAATTCCGCCGTCTGGTCCGTTGATTCTGTATTCAATCACTGCTGGCGGAGTCTCAGTTGCTGCTTTATTTATGGGCGGTTATTTTGTCGGAGGAATTCTCGGCGTGGCAGTTGCTGTTATGGCGATTTTCTTAGCAATAAAACTCGGCTATAAGAAATCAGCGGTCAAAGAAGAGGACTCAGCGTTAAAAATTTGGATTGATGCATTCCCGTCATTATTTGCAGTAATTATAGTAATGGGCGGAATTTTAGCGGGAATCTTCACGGCCACTGAAGCGGGAGTCGTCATGTGCTTATATTGCGGATTATTAGCTGCGATTTATAGAGAAATGGATTTGAAGACTCTTTATAATTTGTTAGCTGACACAATGAAGAGTTCTGCGACGATTTTATTTTTGATTGCTGCGTCGTCAATAATGGCCTATGTAATGGCGAGAACAGGAATTCCTAACGCAATTTCACAAATGATTATGGGAGTCTCTAATAATAGATACGTGATTCTCTTAATCATGAATGTATTTTTGCTAGTCATGGGTATGTTCTTAGATTTAACGCCTGCAGTGTTAATTTTTGTTCCGATATTTTTGCCGATTGCCCGCCGAATTGGAATGAGCGACGTACATTTTGGACTCATGCTTATATTAAATTTAGGTATTGGATCAGTTACGCCTCCGGTCGGTTCGTGTTTATTCGTGGGCTGCGGGGTCGCAAATGTCAAAATCGAGGGCGTTACAAAATATATAGTGCCGATATTTATAACAATGTTTATTTCGTTAATGCTCGTTACATATATCCCGCAAATTGCCTTGAGTCTTCCATACTGGACAGGACTTATTAA
>CAJOEQ010000256.1:7813-9504 GCA_905233515.1 uncultured Synergistales bacterium | reverse complement strand
ATTTCACAAACACGGCATCCAATGTTTAAAGCGTCTTTTATGTGTTATTCCTAATAGACTCAAGCCTACATTAGAATTGCTTAAAATAAAATATTACTTGATTAAATATAAATTTTCGCGCTAAAAAATTGAGTCCTTCACTCCTTTAGCAATCAATAAAGCCTCGTTATTTTCCTTTACGTCATGGACTTTTGGAACCTATGGGAAAGCGTCTCAAGGGTATTAGGATTGACAGTGGAGACTTAGCTTATCTTTCCAAAAAAATTCGCAAGATGTTAGATGAGGCTGGACTTAATGATTGTAAGATTGTCGCTTGATGATTTAGCAAAGCCCAGCCCGGGATCTAATATAATATCACCCCTGAAGCCTGACTCTTTGAGAATGTTAATTTTTCCGGCAAAATAATTTATTAAATCTTCTAAAACATTTTCGCGGCCTTCATAATTTTGCATATTTTCCGGCCTTCCTTCTATGTGTGAAAGTATATAAGTCGTATTTAATTCTGATAAAGTTTTCAGCATGTCATCATCAAAAGCAAAGCCGCTTATATCGTTAATAATGTCAGCTCCCTCACTGACTGCGATTTTTGCCGTTTGAGCTTTGTACGTGTCTATAGAAATAATTGCGTCCTGAAATTCTTTTCTCAATGCCTTCAATGCAGGAATAAGCCGCGAAATTTCTTCACTGTGAGTAATCGCCTTTGCTCCGGGACGTGTTGACTCTGCTCCTAAATCGAGAATCGCCGCGCCTTCTGACAAAAATTTTTCAGCCTGATTTAAAATATTTGACTCGTTTATTCTGCTGTGTTCGTAGAATGAGTCAGGCGTTAAATTTATTATTGCCATTAATTTAGTGTCTTGATTGAGAATTAAATTTTTATTGCGTAATTTTATCGTCCATTCTTGAATATTTAAATTTGAGAAGGCTGTAAAAAGTTTTTCGCGAAATTCCTTCAATCCCCAGCAGTCCATTGAGTTCAATTTTTGCAGTAAATTTTTTATCTGTGAGGCAGTACCCATTATAAGCACGTCGCTTTTATCGGCTTTACAGTCTATAACATGTTTAGTTACTATTGTATCAGCCCCGCGGGATAAAGACTCTTGTTTCAAGAAAGCCGCCGCCCTGAAGTCTATATTTTCAGCGAAAAAATGTAAAATTTGACTCTTAGGCAGCAAATAAGCAAGTGCTCTCGGGTCTGTCTTGATTCGTTCACAGATTAATTTTACGTCATTATAATTTGAAAGATTCAACGGGTAAACTTGCAAGTGAATCGCCTCCGTAAAAAAGTCATCATCAGCTAAAAATTTAACGTGTAAATCATTGCTATTACTGCTATAAAACATAATTCTTGTAGCTGTAAATGTAGCTGTAAAAATTATATTTTCTCGATAATTTATAATCTCTCAGAAATATTTTATCACGGTGATTTATATTTTATATTTTTGTGAGTTTACGTGATAAAATCTATAAAATTTTTCATGACATGAAAGGAGTCTTTGCTCACATGATTAGAATAATATTTTTTGCGCTCATTATAGCGTGTATTTCCCCGGCTGCTGTTGTATTTGCTGCGGTGCCTCCTTTGTTGCCTATGGAAGATTTTTTCAGGAATCCAGAGACTGCGGCATTCTCTATCTCACCCGATGGGAAGTATTTAGCATTCTTTAAACCTTGGCAGCACAGAATGAACG
>CAJOEQ010000256.1:0-7716 GCA_905233515.1 uncultured Synergistales bacterium | reverse complement strand
GACGAAAATTATCACGTTTATATCACTGACATAAAAGGCTCTGACGCAAGAGATTTGACACCTTTTGAGAAAGTCAGGGCGGGAATTACTGACGATTTAGAAGACGACCCGCGGCACATGCTAATAGAAATGAATCGCAGAAATCCAGAAGTTTTTGACGTATATAGATGTGATATTGATACAGGAGAATTAAATTTAATTGCTGAGAATCCCGGAAATATTACAGGCTGGATGACTGATCACGACGGAAAATTACGCGCGGCCATGCAGACAGACGGAGTCAATACAAGCCTTCTATACAGGACAAGTGAAAGCGACGAGTTCAAAATTTTAATCACTACAAATTTCAAGGAAGATTTTGAGCCTATGATGTTCGCATATGATAATAAATTAATGTACGTAGCAAGCAACTTAAGCAGGGACAAGACAGCAATTTATACATTTGATCCCGAAGAAAATAAAATACTTGATTTAATATTTGAACATTCAGAAGTCGACGCGGGGGGATTAATGCACTCTAAGAAACGCAAAATCATAACCGGAGTCGCTTATGTTACTGATAAGAGGCACTATAAATTTTTTGACGCTGATAGAGAAGACCTGCAAAAATCTCTTGAAAATTTCTTCCCGTCCTATGAAGTATCAGTTACTGACATGGACGACGACGAACGCAAAATCATAGTACGCACTTATAGTGATAGAACGCGAGGGACTTATTATTTATTTAACCGTGAAGATAATTCAATGTCAAAACTTGCTGATTTATCGCCTTGGCTCGAAGAAAATAATATGGCACCCATGACAGCTATAGAATTTAAGGCACGCGATAATTTATTAATTCATGGATATTTGACTCTTCCTGTAGGAGTTGACTCTAAAGATTTGCCGCTTGTTGTTATACCTCATGGCGGACCGAGTGCTCGCGATGGATGGGGATTTGACTCAGAGGCTCAATTTTTAGCAAATAGGGGCTTGGCCGTCCTGCAAATTAATTATCGAGGCTCAACAGGTTACGGCAAAAAATTTTGGCAGTCAGGCTTTAAAGAATGGGGGCGCAAAATGCAAGATGACATAACCGACGGAGTTTTATGGGCAGTCTATGAAGGAATCGCCGATAAAAATAGACTCGCAATTTACGGAGGCAGTTACGGGGGATATGCGGCACTTGCTGGAGCAGCTTTCACGCCGAATTTATACGCCTGTGCAGTTAGTTATGTCGGACCGTCAAATTTATTCACGCTTTTAGAGAGTATACCGCCTTATTGGAAGCCTTTTATTGACATGGAATATGAAATGATAGGCGATCCGGTTAAAGATAAAAAATTGCTTGAAGAAGTTTCGCCGGTTTTCCACGCTGAAAATATAAAGATTCCTTTACTCGTAGCACAGGGAGCAAATGACCCGCGAGTCAATAAGGCCGAGTCAGATCAAATTGTTGAAGCAGTCAAGAAAGCAGGCCAAGACGTTGTTTATATGGTAAAAGATAACGAGGGGCATGGCTTTCAGAACGAAGAAAATAGATTTGATTTCTACAGGGAACTAGAAAACTTTTTCAGAAAGCATTTAAATTCACGATAAAAATTTAAATTATTTAGCAGGCTTGAATTATAATGAGTCTGCTATTTTTTGATTTTGTGATAAAATTTTAGAGTTTTACATATTTTATCATTTCATGATTCAGGAGGCTGATTCACTTTGTCCCCTAAGGGTGTTCATTATATCGTCGAAGTTTCTGGCTGTGATGACACTATCACTAACGTTTCAAAGCTGCAGGAAATTTTAACCGAAGCTGCAAGGCGTGCACATGCTCAAGTCTGGTCAGTGTCGTTTAACAGATTTCCGCCTAATGGAGTCAGCGGAGTAGTAGTCATCAGCGAGTCGCATTTGTCCGTACATACTTGGCCGGAAGTAAGTTATATGGCCTTAGATATTTATACGTGCGGCGCTCATACTGAACCGATGTTGGCAGTAAATTACGTGCTTGAACAAGTTCACGCTGATCACATTCATATAACGGAGATAACGCGCGGGCTTGATGATAATGATAAAGTGTATTATCACTCTTTTATCACTTGGGAAGAAAACAGAGATGAAGGCAAAAAACTTGAAAGCTAAAATTTTTTTATCGCTGTTATTTATATTTCTTGCAATGCCTGTGAATGCTGCGGGCTTATTCCATCCTGACAAATCGGGCGATGAGTTTTTATTATCACTAATAAATAAATACGCCGATAAATTTCAGGTCAAGACTTTTAATGACAAGGACTCAAACTTGACGCTTGAATATAATATTTATTTTCCTGAAGATTATTCACCCGCAAAAAAATATCCCGTTGTATTCTTTATAGCTGATGCGCAATTCTCATTAAAACAGGGCTGCGGCGGTCTAGTATGGTGCGAATATAATTGTGTTGTGATTGTCCCGTTCTATAATGATATTTTATTAGACGATCACGGAGCTTTTAAAATTTCAAATTATGTCGAACTCACAGCAAAATTTATTAATTCAGCCATAAAAAATTATAATCTTGACTCTTCACGAGTTTATGCGACTGGGCAGTCAATGGGCTGTATGACATTTTTATTGCTTGCGTCAAAATATCCTGATTTATTTACGGCTTGTTTATTCGTGTCAGGTCAGTGGGATATTAGCAAACTCGACGGCTTAAAGACTCAAAAATTTATCTATGCTGCTTCACTGGGTGATGATAAGGCTTCAACGGGTCAATCAGAAGTCATAAAAATGTTCACGGAGTCGGGCGTTAATTTCACGCATTATTGCAACGTTGACGCGAAAAATTTTAATGAAAGACTTGACTCAAAGCAGGCTCATAATTTTATCACTCTGAAGGCCGGCACTACTTTACCGGATGAGACAGGCAGAAAATATTCAGAGCACATGACTTCATTTGATTATGTCTATAAAATTCAGGCGTTAAGAGAATGGCTGTTTGCTCAGGTTAAATAAATGCGCGATTATGGGCAGATTACGGGCGTGGAAAAAAGCACGTAATAACAAGTATAAATCTATAACTTGAAAATTTGCGCTCGTTATCATAATATTTTAAGAATTTCACGAGGGGAGAATAAATAATTAACATGAATAATTTTTTTGATACACTTTTGCCGAGTTACACTTATGAAATATTCCCGCCTAAAGGTAAAACCGGCCTTGAGAGTACTTATGCGGTAATTGACAGCCTCGTGAGCTTTAATCCTGATTTAATCAGCGTAACTTACGGGGCAGGAGGAACAAGCCGCGATAATACAGTCGAAATAGCTTCAGGCATTCAGAATAAATATAAAGTCTGCGGAGTCGCGCATTTGACTTGTGTAGGCAGCAATCGAGAAAATATCAGGGAGATTCTCAATAACTTGAAAGCTAATAATGTCAAAAATGTTTTAGCTTTGAGAGGAGATCTCAAAGATGAGTCAGATTTAGGCGAATTTCATCATGCGTCGGAATTAATTGCGTTCATTAAACAGGAATTCGGAGAAGATTTTGATATTTTTGCGGCCTGTTATCCCGAAAAACACCCCGAGGCAAATTCAGTTGAAGATGATTTAATTCACTTAAAAGAAAAATGCGATCTCGGCGTGAAGGGTTTAATCTCGCAATTATTCTTTGACAATGACATTTTTGAGCGTTGGAGAGATAGAGCGCGCGCAATGGGTGTAACTCAACCTATAATAGCCGGAATTATGCCGATTACTGCCGCGAGTCAAATTCCCAAAGTCGTAGAAATGTGCGGTGCTTCAGTGCCTGAACGTGTACGCAGATTTGTTAATGCATATGGACATCACGCCGGAGCAGTAAAAGAGGCCGGTATAGCTTATGCAATCGAGCAAATTATAGACTTATTAGCGCGTGGAGTTGACGGGATTCACCTTTACACAATGAATCAGGCTGATACAGTCAGAAGAATTGACGCGGGGATTCGTTCAGTATTATATACAAAGCGTTATGCACTTTACGGTCAGCGATAAATTAATACGAGATTCTTTGCGTTATATGAGAGTCCCGCCTGATTCTCAAGACGCAGAATTAATTGATACAGTTCGGGAGGCGTTCACTAAGCTGGAAAATTTTATAATGCCCCGCTTTGTTTATGGACGTTTCCCGATTGTGCATTTTGACGGAGGAATCGAGCTGTCAGGAGCTTATATTTATAGTGAGAATATAGCGCGTTTGACTTCACGTTCTAATGAGTGTTATTTGCTTGCTTTCACGCTCGGTGCAGAGGTCGACCGGCAAATTAATATCGCTCAACAAAGAAATATGCTTGACGGGCTTGCTCTTGACTCTTAGTTGATGCTTATTGCGATTTATTTATCAAATCAGAGATTGCGCCGGGCTTAAAAACTGGCGAATTCATGACCTCAAGATTTAGTCCGGGCTACGGGGATTTAAGTATGTCAGTTACTGAAGATATTATAATGATTCTCAATGCTACAAAACGAATCGGCTTATCAGTAACGCGCTCGCTCATGATGAGTCCTATAAAATCAATCACTGCTATAACTGGACTTGCTTATAAGGAGATTTAATAATGCATGAAATTATAGACGAGAAAAAAATTTTTACACTCGCAGGAGTCTTTATTGCTTTATTAGTTGCAGTCGGCATTGTTATATGGTGGTACGTTCACGAGTTAAATAATTTGCGTGAAGAATATGACATTACAGAATATGAGCGTGAGGGACTTGTTACAGAAATTGAGGCACTCACAGCAACAAGAAACAATCTCGAAAAATTGAACGGTCTTAATCTTGACACAATAAAGCCGGCTACTGACATTATAGAATTCTACTCACATGTGAGGCGCGCGGCAGAACGTAACGACATAAATATTATTAAGACTCAGCAGAGCAATAAAAATATAACTCTCACAGTAAGAGGCGGCTATTACAGCTTTATAAATCTTCTCGGAGAATGGCGGGCAATGCCTACAGTCTGCAAAATCTCATCGCTTAAACTACAGAAGGACAAGGACGCACCGGCATTATTTATTATTGCTGATTTAACTTTGACGGCGTATTAAATTATTATGAGCATATTTAAAAATTTAGAAATCTTATGGGAGAGCGTAACAGGTGTAAGAACTGAAGACCCGGCACCTTTTTTGCGAATTCTTTCATTTATTGTCTTAGCAATCGGGATCGCGTGGGCAGTCTATAATTATTATAGATCCGTGAATGTTGCAGATTTATATCAAAATTCGTACTCAGAAATTAACCCGATGGCACATCGAAATGACAGCGAGATAACTAAACTTGCTAATAATGTCCGAGCTTTAATATCAATGAGGCAGGGCGGGCGAGTCTTAGCAGCTTCAATTAACGAAATGAACAGGCGTTTATTTAATGATGACGCAAATTATTTAGCAGAGAATGCACCGGATACAGCCCCGAAAAGTTCAGAACTCCCGAAAAGTAATGATGTTATAACAATTCCCGGAACTTCTGAAGAGTTAAGAGTTGCTGTTAAAGCAGTCTTAATCTCAGGCCGTGAACGCATTGCAGTTATAGATTTGCCGAATTCAAAAGGAGTCATAATTCGTCAGGGCGGCAAAATTCCCATGATTAACGCGCGAGTCCTGAAAATTAACAATGACAGCGTAATTTTAAGCATAAACGGTAAAAGATTGCTTGCTTCATTTGAGGAATCAACTAAGACCGACGAGAAAAATTCGCCGGCCTCATCAAAGAAAAAACGTGATAATGACGCTATTCCCACTCAATCGTTGCAGGAGGTTTTGAAGTCACATCAAGGACTATACGATTTAATCCGTTGACTTCATTGCAGATTCTTTTTGCGACTCTGTCAAGAATGTCATAATCTATTCTGCTGAATTCTGCCGTCATTGCGTCCTGTGAATTAATTGCCCTGAGTGCTACTACTTCATTATAAGTGCGGCTGTCTCCCATGACTCCGACTGACTTAACCGGCAATAACACACAGAAAGCCTGCCAAATGTCTTTATAGACTCCTGCACGTTTTAATTCTTCTCTAAAAATTGCGTCGGCTGCTCGTAATTTATCGAGTCTTTCTTTAGTGATTTCTCCCAGACACCTCACAGCAAGACCCGGCCCCGGGAACGGCTGACGATTTATAATTGATTCAGGCATGTTTATAATTTTGCCGAGTTCTCTTACTTCATCTTTGAATAAATCACGTAAAGGCTCTAACAATTTCAGATTCATTTTTTCAGGGAGTCCGCCGACGTTATGATGTGATTTAATAAGTGCTGCTCCTTTTTTGCTGCCACTCTCGATTACGTCCGGATAAATTGTCCCCTGTAAAAGCCATTTGACTCCGGAAATTTTATTAGCTTCTTCCTCGAATACTTCAATAAATAAGCGGCCTATTATGCGTCTTTTCTGTTCGGGATCACTTACTCCGCGCAATTCATTCAAAAATTTTTCTGACGCCCAAGTGCTTTATATGATTCGATTACTGACTCAGGCTCATTCAAGCGCATTAAACCATGATTTACGAACACGCAATAAAGATTTTCGCCGATTGCCTTATTTACCAGCACAGCCGAGACGCTCGAGTCAACTCCGCCGGAAAGCCCGCAGACAACTTTTGAATCTTTCACGCTCTCACGAATATTATTAATCGTCGTATTAACCCAGTCGCTTAAATCCCAGTCCCCTGAACACTTGCAAATTTTGAACGCAAAATTATGTAAAATTTCATTCCCGCATTCAGTGTGAATTACTTCAGGATGGAATTGCAGGCCGTAAAAATTTTTTGCTTTATTCTCGATTGAGGCAATAACCCCGCTTTTAGTCTTTGAAGTAGCAATAAAGCCCGCTGGAAGTCCTGAAACATTATCACCGTGACTCATTAGGGCGTTGAACTCGTTTTTATTGCTGAGTAAATCAGAATCGCCGGATTTTATTATGTTAGTTACTCCGTATTCTTGAGATTTCCCGGAAGTTACCGCGCCGCCCGTTAATTTAGTCAATAACTGCATACCGTAGCAAATACCCAGCACAGGGCAGCCGACTCGTAAAATTTCGGGATCAATCGTGATTGCATCAGAGTCATTAACGCTGTCGGGCCCTCCTGAAATTATTACGCCTTTGGGAGCAAGTTTTTTCACGTCATCTGCTTTTACGTCCCAGTTAAGAATAACGCTGTGTATCTTCATTTCTCGGAGTCTGCGCGCTATTAACTGAGTGAACTGTGAGCCGCAATTAATTATCAAAATATTTTCGTGCATAAATTCATAAATCCCCCTTTTTAAGATTTAAATTTTTCTCGTAATTATACATGTTTATAAATTTTTTCGTTGTGCGTGGGAATAAATTAATTGCGATTATTTACGAGAAAATTTTTTATAGTAATAAACACTAATTTTTTTGCATATGCGGGGAATAATTTATAAGCATATAAAAATTTCGCGTAATGCTCTCACAATGTTATATAATTCTCGCGTGAAATAATTATTTACTTGTTACAGGAGGCAATATAAACATGAAAAAATTTTTGCTAGTTATATGCGTATTAATGGCTTTAACTGGGAGTGCTTGTGCTGAAAAATTTATAAATAATGATGTAATAGTCGTTCTTAAATCAGGTGAGTCAAAAATTAGCGCGTCTTCTATAAATATTTCTAGGCTTGAAAATTTAGCTACGTCTTCAAATTCTAAAATCGTGAAAACTTTTAAAAATTTATCAGTCAATAGCAATAATTTATTTGCTGT
>CAJOEQ010000255.1:3044-5138 GCA_905233515.1 uncultured Synergistales bacterium | reverse complement strand
TAATACTGTTTACGCGCTCGCAAAAAATCCCGATATGGCCGCAATAAAAGCCGCAGTTTTCAAAGTCGCTGACTCAATGCGAAAATATGTCCCCGGCTATAAAATAATTCTCGGTCCTATTTATGAAAATGGACGCATTACTGTTACTATTGAAGTGAGAGGCCGCGGAGATTTTCTCCCAGTTTATGCCGGAAATTTAGATATTATTACATGTGCTGCTCTTGAAATAGCAGAGAATTACGCGAGGGAAAAATTATTATGACTCGTATTAGATTCTTTGATTCGACTTTGAGGGACGGTTCACACGCAATAAGACATCAATTATCACGTGAAACAATTGCGAATTATTGCGCCTCAATGGACAATTCCGGAATGTATGTAATTATTGTCGGTCATGGAAATGGACTCGGAGCTTCAAGCCTTCAAGTGGGACTCTCAAAAATTTCTGACTCTGAAATGCTCAGCACTGCACGTAAAAATCTCAAGCGTACAAAGTTAGGAGCTTACATGATGCCCGGCTTTGGAACTATAAAAGATGATTTAATACCGGCAATTAATAACGGAGTCGATTTATTTAAAATTGGCTGTCATTGTACTGAAGCAAATATTACTCGTCAGCATATAGAATTTATACGCGCTCAAGATAAAGAAATTTACGGAGTCTTAATGAATTATCACATGACTTCAACTGAAAGATTAATAGAAGAAGCCCGCAAAATGCAGAGTTATGGAGCACACGGAATTATTATAATGGACAGTGCCGGAGCCTCAACCCCTGAACTAGTCAAGCGCACAATTTCAGAATTAACAGCAAATCTTTATATTCTCGTAGGATTTCACCCTCATAATAATTTAGGTCTTGCTGTAGCAAATGCATATACGGCAATTAAAGAAGGAGCAGCAATTATTGACGGAACTTTACGGGGATTCGGAGCAGGTGCAGGAAATGTACAGCTTGAAGCATTGACGGCTTTATTAATCAAAGAAGGATTTATACTCAATGATGGATACTTCGGATAATATTATTGCAAAAATCATGAATGAAGATAGAGCGATCCCAGAAATTTGCATAATTAGCGGCTTGGCCGGAGTTTTCTCGTCATTTAAGACTCAAGTTATCAACGCAGCAAAAATTTTTAATGTAGACCCGCGCGATATTTTTATTGAACTAGGTAAACGTAAAGCAGTCGGAGGTCAGGAAGATTTAATTTTGACTGTTGCTGAAGAGTTAGCTAAACCTGCTGTAATTGATTCTGAGTCTTATTTATTAGCGTCATTGACATAATTTTATTATTTTATTTAGGAGGTTTATTTTTTCATGAACGTATCAGAATATATATTTGATTTTTTCAGCTCTAAAGGTGTTGACTCGGTCTTCATGATAACGGGCGGTCAGGCTATGTATCTTGATGACGCTGTAGGGCGCAATAAAAATTTTAATATAATATTTAATCATCATGAGCAGGCTTGTACAATGAGCGCAGAAGCATATGGCCGTATACGCAATAAACCGGCAATAGCACTTGTTACAGCAGGCCCCGGAAGTGTAAACGCAATGAACGGAGTCGTAGGAGCTTGGACGGACTCATCGCCCATGATAGTAATTTCGGGTCAAGCTAATTTATCATTTGTGCAGTATGAAGAGAAGACTCATATTAGGCAATTCGGGATTCAAGGCATAAATATTAAATCAATGGTGCAGGGACTTGTAAAATATTTCAAGACTATTGACGACCCGGCCAAGACAAAATTTTATCTCTCTGAAGCATGGGAAGCAGCAACAACAGGCCGCCCCGGTCCGGTTTGGATTGATGTACCTCTTGATATTCAGCGCGCGGAAATTCCCATTAATCAAATTGAATTTATACCGAATAAAACAAAAACAAGCCCGCATTTACTCGAGTCAGGCATTAATTCAATTATTGAGAGTCTCAAGAAATCATCAAGGCCGTTAATTCTTGCTGGTCAGGGCGTGAGTCTTTCAGGAGCAAGAGAAGAATTTATAAATCTAGTCAACAAAATAAAAGCTCCTGTTATAACAGCAAGACTCGGAATTGATTTAATAGAGAGCAGCAATATTTATTATGTCGGCAG
>CAJOEQ010000255.1:608-2998 GCA_905233515.1 uncultured Synergistales bacterium | reverse complement strand
TAGTAGGTCATTCGCCGGAAAAATTCGGGAAGCACGCATATAAAATCGTTGTCGATATTGACCCTGAAGAACTCAACAAGCCGGGAGTCATAATAAACGAAAAATTAAATCTTGATTGTCTTGATATAATAAGCGGACTTAATAATAAATTATCAGGACTGCCGGATTATTCAAAATGGGTTGAGCAGTGCAATTACTGGAAGAAAAATTATCCCGTTGTCTTAAAAGAATATAAAGACTCGAGTCCTGTTAACTCGTATTATTTCATTGATAGACTTTCAGATTTAGCACCTGATGACGCAAATATTCTTGTTGATACTGGCTCATGTTTTCACGTTGCCTGCCAGACATGGAAAATAAAAAAAGGTCAGCAATTTTTAACGACGGGCGGTATAAGCTCAATGGGTTACTGGTGCGCCGGCATAGGGGCATGTATCGCTAATAATCGCAAAGATACAATAATTATTACAGGCGACGGGAGTCTACAAATGAATATTCAGGAATTCGCCGCGATTCGTTGTAATAATTTGCCCATCAAGACTTTTGTGTTAAACAATAACGGCTATTTATTAATTCGTTCGACACAAAGAAATTTCATGAATGACAGATTTATGGGTGAAGGCCCTGACTCCGGACTCTTTTTCCCTGAACTTGAAAAAATTGCTGAAGCCTACGAAATCCCATTTTTTAGAATCGAGAAACCTTCAGAAATAAATGACACTGTTAGGAAAATTTTCAGCATCTCAGATCCCGTAATTTGCGAAGTAATTAATCCTGAATGGCAGGCACTAATCCCGCGCATAACTTCCGAGAAAATGCCCGACGGTCGATTAATTGCTCATGAATACAGCGACATGTTCCCATTTTTAGACAGAAACGAGTATAAATCAAACATGATAGCTGATAAATAAATTAATTTGCCTTTATCCTGAAATATCACGTATAATTTACTCACCAATTAAAAATTTATCTTAATATTTCAGGAGGGTTATATACTCATGAAGAAATTTTCAGTTTTAGTGCTTGCTATGTTGCTTGCGTCATGTTTTGCTGCATTTGCGGCGGATCACACAATAACAGTAACTCACATTGTTGATGAAGCCCACTCATGGCACAAGGCGAGCGAATTTTTTAAGCAGGAAGTCGAGAAGCGTTCAGGCGGCAAAATTGAAGTCAAAATTTATCCCAACAGCCAATTAGGTAACGAGATCGACACGATTCAATCGGCTTTAACTGGCGGCGGCGTTGATGTAGTAATTACCGGCGAGTCAATGATGACATATATCCCCGAGCTTGGAATTTTGGGCGTTCCCTATTTAATGACGAGTGATGCCCACGTTGAAGCAGTTGCAGGCGGAGAAATCGGCAAAGAAATCGAAAATTTAATGTTGATGGACGGCGCAGGCTTTAGGTGTCTTGCTTATTTCGTCAGAGGCCCCCGCGATGTTACAGCTAATAAAGCAATTCGCACCCCTGATGACATTAAAGGACTCATAATCAGGACTCCAGCGTCAACAATTACCGTATCAACTTTTGAATCATTCGGAGCAAAGCCCACCCCTATGGCATTCTCTGAAGTCTTCACAAGTCTACAGAGCGGAACTATTCAAGGCCAAGAAAACCCCTTAGCTATGATAAAGTCCGGAAATTTCTATGAAGTACAGAAATTTTTATGCAAGACTGAGCATTTGCGCACATGGCTTTATTTCGCAATGAGTGAGCAGTCTTTCCAAGCATTACCCGCAGATCTTCAAAAAATAGTCTTAGAAGTCGGCAAAGAAATGCAGGCTTATGAGCATGAATTATTCTTAAAAGATGAGGCCGAACTTGAAGGATTTTTACAGTCTAAAGGAATGACAATTATTAACGACGTAGATCAAGCAGCATTTGCAAAACTCGCTGACTCAGCTATGCAAAAACTAATGGAAGGCGAATATAAATATTTAAAGCCTCTCTACGACAAAATCAAAGCAGCTGAACCGAAATAAAATCATGAAAATTTTTAGCCGGTGTGTGTTTATTCCGCATCGGCTATTTTTTACAGGGAGAATAATAATTTATGCCATTTTTAGCAGTATCTGACTACACAAAAATTTACTATGAGGACTACGGCGAGGGCGATACGATTTTATTTGCTCATGGTTTAGGCTCTTCACATATGGAGCTGAAAAATTTTATCAATGAGTTCAAATCCGATTATCGCTGTATTTGTTACGATCAGCGCGGACACGGAGCTTCAGACAGGCCGATAAAGCATTTAAACGTCAAGAGACTCGGCCAAGATATGAATGACTTAATCGAATATTTGAATCTCAAAAATATAACTGTAATCGGTCATTCAATGGGAGCAGCTACAATTTTCAGTTATATAAATCAATTCGGCTGTGATA
>CAJOEQ010000255.1:0-551 GCA_905233515.1 uncultured Synergistales bacterium | reverse complement strand
CTCGTCATGGGTGAACAAACTGACGAAGATTTTTTGTGCGATCTTGACAGGATATTTGACGATTACGGCGCGGGAATCTGGCATATTGCTAAATTAATGGATCCTGTTTTAGCGAAAATTCCCGAAAATTATAATGAGGCTATGATGTCTCTTTGCAAAGAAGGTAAAGATCCCCTTACATTTGCGAGTCTCTGGTACTCACTTTTTAGGACGGATCAACGCCCTGCAATACAAAAAATTAATGTCCCGTTTTTATATATCATGCCTGAAAAAGGCTTATATTCAATGGTAACAGCTGATTTTATACGGGAGAACGTAAAAGGCAGCTTCAAACTTGAGAAAGATTTTCCGGGTACTACTCATTTAATTTTGATGGAGAGACCCCGCGAAGTTGCAAAGTGTATCAAAAATTTCATGGAAAAAGGAGCGTAAACACGTGAAGATTCTCACAAAAATTTATTACTGGCTGATTTCTTTATTAGCTGTAATAGGAATGCTCGGTTATATTGCGGCAGTAGTCGTCCAAGTTTTCAGCAGGACATTTTTGCCCG
>CAJOEQ010000254.1:2498-3435 GCA_905233515.1 uncultured Synergistales bacterium | reverse complement strand
AATCTATTACAAATCGCAGCTAACACAGGCAATAACGGCCCTGACTTCAAATATTTTAGTGCCTTTGCTGCTTGAGCGGGCTTGTTATCACAAACTGAGTCAAGAAATATTAATTGTGCGCGACCTCCTTCATTAAATGACAGATTTTGAACGTCATTAATATTTATTTCGCGGCCATCTGCATATTCTGAAAGTTTATTAATTTCGCTGCGTAATTCTTCCTGTGAGTCAATACTTTCTGCTAATAACTGGGCGGCATCACTTGAAATTTTTGCTAGAGTCATTAGCCACTCTTTACGCTTCCAGGGGGGAATTTTAGGTTCAGGCTTTATTATAGTAATCGAGTCTTTAACGGACTTGAAAATTTTTGAGTCCCCTGTCAATACAAGAATTATTATAGAGTCGGCCTTGTCATCTTCCAAATATTGAGCAAGTGAGTCCGGAAAATTTCCAAGCGAGTCGGCACTCTCAATCACAATTAATTCACGAGTCGCAAATAAATCTTGAGTCGCCGTGTTCTCGAATAATTTATCCCATGAGTCAAAATTTGCTGACTCAAATCTACCAGTTAAAGGCCATCCCTTTTTTGAGAGTTCGCTAATTTGTTCGCTTAATTGCCGGCGTTGTGATTCACTTGATTCAATTGCTATTAAATGCGGCATGATAAAAAAATTTCTCCCTCTTAAATGCTATATCAAGAGGGAGTCAATATCTTATCCCTTCACAACGATATTAACGAGTTTATCAGGAACTGCGACAACTTTTATTATTTCTTTTCCTGATAACTTCTCAATTAATGCAGGCTCGCTCATGATACTTTTTTCTAAATCTTCACGAGAAAGCCCCGCCGGTCTGTCAAATTTTCCGCGAATCTTCCCGTTTATCTGCGCAACTATAACAACACTGTCCTGTATTAATGACTTCTCGTCAGCTTCAG
>CAJOEQ010000254.1:0-2415 GCA_905233515.1 uncultured Synergistales bacterium | reverse complement strand
ACATTAACGGCCTCGCGCTTAACTTCCCAGCCTTCAGGAGTCGAGTCATTCAATGAAGTTATTGCGTTCGTGAGCTCCATTAATCTAGCAATCGCCGTATTAAATTGCTTCTCGATATAAATATCGTTCGTAACGTCCCGAATCGTCGTGTGTATTTTGCGCTTGAGATCTCTTAATTTCGAGTCTTTTATTGCGTCCATGCTGATTATTTCATTGCCTGCTGATTTCAAAGCCTGCAAATTTTCTTCAACGTAACGCCATATGCGATTCAAGAATCTGTGTGAGCCTTCAACGCTCCTGTCTGACCACTCTAAATCATTATTCGGAGGTGCTGCAAATAATATAAATAATCTTACTGTATCAGCACCGTATTTTTTCACGATTTCCGTCGGGTCTACTGTATTGCCGAGTGATTTCGACATTTTCGCGCCGTCTTTAATTACCATTCCTTGAGTTAAAAGTCTTGTAAATGGCTCGCGATATTTTGTGAGTCCTATATCAGTCAAAAATTTCGCAAAGAATCTCGCATAAATCAAATGTAAACAAGCGTGTTCGATTCCGCCTATATATTGATCTACAGGCATCCAGTAATCTACGTCGCTTTTATCGAACGGCAAATCTTGATTACCGGGTGAACAGTATCTATCAAAGTACCATGAAGAGCAAAAAAATGTATCCATTGTATCAGCTTCACGGCGCGCAGGAGCTCCGCAATTCGGGCATGTAGTATTCAAGAATTCCGGCAAATCTAATAAAGGCGAATGGCCAACTTCTTTTACTTCGACATCTTCGGGCAATTTAACGGGCAAATCTTTCTCAGGTACAGGAACGACTCCGCATTTATCGCAATAAACAAAGGGAATCGGAGTCCCCCAGTAACGCTGGCGGGATATAAGCCAATCACGGAGCTTGAAATTTACTTCACGTTTGCAGATTCCTTCACTGACTCCCCAGTCAATCATTTGTTTAATTGCGTCTTGAGTCTTCAGTCCGTCAAATTTTCCTGAATTACAGGCGACTCCGTCCTCTTCAAACGCATGAGTCATTTTTTCGCCGTCTAAAATTGTCCCGTCATCAGGATTTATTACAGGAATCACGGGGATATTATATTTTCTGCAAAAATCAAAATCTCGCTGATCATGAGCGGGGACTCCCATAATCGCGCCAGTTCCATAATCAATTAAAATATAATTCGCTATCCAGATGGGAATCTTTTTGCCCGTAACTGGGTTAATTCCGTAAAAAGGAGTCTTAAAGCCTAATTTTTCAGCTCCTGCGTCGGATCTCTCGATTGAAGTTTGCGAACTTACAAGTTTTACAAATTCAGCGAGTTTATTTGCCTCGTCGGGACTCATAGCTGACTGAATTTTTTTGACTAATTCATGCTCAGGAGCAAGCGCAATAAATGTAACTCCATAAATCGTGTCAAATCTAGTAGTGAAAGCCTCAAGTTTATAATTTAATTCGGGAATCTCAAACGAGAGCCGCGCACCTTCTGAACGTCCGATCCAATTTGTTTGCATGATTCGCACGCGTTTAGGCCATCCCGGGTTTAAATCTTTCTCTATGTCGTCAAGTAATTCCTGCGCGTAATCAGTAATCTTTATGAACCACTGTTTTAAATTTTTCTTAGTAACTGGAGTATGACAACGCCAGCAGCCGCCTTCTACAACTTGTTCATTTGCTAAGACAGTCCCGCAAGTTTCACACCAGTTTACTGGAGCTTCTTTCTGATAGACAATACCTTTTTTATACATTTGCAGGAAAATCCACTGATTCCATTTGTAATAATCTGGCAGGCAGGTAATTGCTTCACGATTCCAGTCATAACTATAACCCATGCGCTTTAACTGTTCAGTCATGTAAGCAATATTTGAGAGAGTCCAGTCATGCGGCTTAGTTTTATATTTCAGTGCGGCATTTTCTGCGGGCATTCCAAAAGAGTCAAAGCCTATAGTGTACAAAACATTTTTATTATTTTTCCGTAAAAATCGCGCTAGAACATCACCGATTGAATAATTGCGTATATGTCCCATGTGTAACGCGCCGCTCGGGTAAGGGAACATTTCGAGACAGAAAAATTTTTCTTTTGACGGGTCAGTATGAGACTCAAAACATTTTGACTCGTTCCATTTTGACTGCCATTTTGATTCAATATTAGCAAAATCGTAGGGCATTAATAAATTTATACCTCCATATAATAAATATAAAATTTTCTATTAAGCGCAATTATACAACAGCTGAAAATTTTTTATTTTTTTATTCTGAATCAGCAATTAATAAATTTTCCTGATAGAATCTGCTAAAATATTTAATAAATTTTATTTTTTCAGGAGTGATTTATTCAATCATGATTGCATTAATTAAATTAAGTCCTGTTATCGTCTTAGGCGTATTAATGAATTCAAAGATAGG